>CAYXHJ010000077.1:0-7563 GCA_964464855.1 uncultured Owenweeksia sp.
AATAGCCGCCGTTGCGAAGACGCCCAGGAACAAGCCCCAGAAGGAGGTGAGGAAACTCAAGGCAAAAAAGCCGATGCCTCCGCCCGTCAGGGCTATTACTTGCACCCAGTAGGAGCCCAACTTGTCCGTCAGCCAACCGCCGCTGAGGGAACCCACCACGGATCCAGCGCCAAAGGCAGCCATGACCCATCCGGTGTCTTCCAACGAAAAATGCAGTGCTTGCGTGAGGTACAAGCTCAAGAAGGGAAGCACCATGGTGCCGCTCCGGTTCACAAACATGATGGTGGCCAGTACCCACGCATCGCGCGTGAGTCCGGTAAAGGCGTCGGTATAAAGGGCACGGATTTTGCGCACGGCACTACAAAGATACCTTACCTTTAACCCGATGAGGACGAGAATTTCTTTGTTTTTTACCGCTCTGGCCTTGGGTTGCTCCGTGCCGGCGTGGAGTCAGGTGCGCAACGGCGAACTGTTCAACGGCGAACGCGAATGGATCCACGAATACGGGTACACCTTGGGTGCTGTTTTAGGTTCCTACACAGGAACACCCATGGCGTACCACCTGAACCAAGGCTTGGTTTATACCCCGCGCCTGGTGTTTCCGTTTAAAAATGCGGGTTCAATGGATGTCGTGCCCAATGTAGGATTGGGCCTGACGTCGTCGCTCCTGCTGGGGCGTTCCAACTTGATTGCCAGCGAACTGGGATGCATGGTGCACCTCAATTCCGGATTGGGTTCCACCCTGGACAACGCCTCTACCTTTGGAGCCTACTACGGTATAGGGCTGCAAACCTACACCATCCACATCTTTGATTTCCTCAACGGAGGCCCAATGTACCAGCCGCAGCCCTATGTTGGCCCGGCCGTGGACGGTGGAATCCGTTTCTTCCTGTACGGATCGCCCGTGTCCCTCTCGGTTCAGTACGGCCCCAGTTTATACATTCCACCTTCCGCTCGGGGCATTGGCGTTTCCGGCTACATTACCGGAAGACTTTTGTACGGCATGTACTGAGTTCTGCCCGGGTATTGCTTCCCGACGGTTCCTCGTTTGGGCTGCAGCGTTTCACGGGCAGTTGATTCCTCCGGAAGTTGCCTCGTGCCCGTGGTTAAGCGGTTAACAGTGCCTTCACCGCATCCGCAAGCACTTTGCCGTCCACTTGTCCGGCCAGCGCATTGCGGCAGGCACCGATGGCCTTTCCTAAATCGCTTGGATTGCTGAAGCCATTAGCAGTGAGAACCGCGCGCACGGCGTCGTTCAGGGCGTCACCCTCCAGTTGGGCGGGTAAATAGCCTTCAATGACTTTCAGTTGTCCTTCTTCGGGTTCGGCCAGGTCCGGACGGTTTTGTTCGCGGTAAATGGCGGCACTCTCCGCACGCTGCTTTTTCAGGCGTTGCAGCAACTGAATTTCTTGATCTTCCGTTAAGTCACCGGATGCGCCGGGCTCCGATTTCGCTACTAAAACAGCAGCGCGAATGGCGCGAACCGTCTCGAGTCTGATTTTATCTTGGGCTTTCATGGCGGACTTCAGGTCCTCCATCAAGCGCGCTTCCAATGCAGCCATGGATTACTTTTTGGGGTTCTCGTGCAATTTTTCCCGCGGGGCGCAGGTGTTGTAACCGGGCAGTGCCGGCGTCTTTCTCAATGCCGTCCAGAAGGCGTCGGTGGGGCCGACGTTGTCCAAAAGGAAGGCAATGGGGCTCAATCCACGTTGTCGTGAAGGAATCGATTGTGCGTGCGGAACGTCAAATCGTCGCCCTCGCCGTTCAAGGAAGTTCCACTCAATGGATTTTGTTGGGAGATTAAGCTGTGGTCTACGGATACTCCAGCGCGCTGAAAGGCAGGTGCTTGTGCAAATTCTTCCGCGCCAGAACGCTGGACGTTTTTAAAGGTGTGGTTGAAGGCCCGCAAGCTTTTTCTACGCTCCGCCGCCATTTGTTGCATGGCGTCTTCCACGCGCTGCTCCATGGGATCTGGGGTTGCGGTTGGCGCAACAAAGTCCTCCACGGCAGGCGCAGGGGTGTGTACCGTTTTCACCTCAAAGCGCAAGTGTGCCGGTACGGGCGGTTCGGACGGTGCGGCCGCAACCGGTTTGCGAATGCCCAGTGCTTCTTCAAGGGCCAAGTACTGGTCCAACGTGTGGCGTTTGATGCCGTCGCCGTCGTTTTCGCTGTCCAAAGCAGCGACCTCTTTGGGAAGAGAAGCGGTTGACCCAACAGCATCCACCGATTCTAATGCTGTGCGGTCAACATCGGTCGTTTCGGCTTGTAACCCACCTGCGGGCAAGGGAAGGTCCCATTCCATGACCGGCGCGCCGGCGTCCTTACGCGCAAAAGCTTCGTCAGCGCCCAAATCAAAAGGAGAAACCAAATCTACTTCCGGCGCGCTGCTGGTTGTGGCTGCCGCGGGAACAGCGTCTCGTATGATGAATTCGTCAAAATCAAACAGGCTGGGGCTGGCGTCGAAGGCAAAACCGGTTGATTCGGTAACGCCGGTTGCTTCCTGCACTTCTTGGGCAAAAACGGCAGGAGCTTCCTCGGATTCAATCGAACCGTTGGACGGAGCGGAATAATCAAAATCACTCAAATCCAATGGATGAGCCTCCGCGATGGGTGTGGGATCTGCCAATGCGCGCTCTTCCACCACGTCGGTACCTTCGTTCGCGACTTTTGGGAGGTCCATAGTGTCCAAGGCCTCGAACGCGGTCGTGTTGTCCCATTCGGGCATTTTAGTATTGCTCAGGGGGCTGGCAGCAACAACTTCGCGGTCGGTTGGCTTGGGCGTTGCGGGCTCCAAGGGGGCATCGAAGGCAGCCGCGCGCAGGGCGCGCTCGGCGAATGGATCCAGGTTGTGAACCACTTTAGGCTCTTCTTGAGGAGCCAGTCCGGCACGAATGGAGTTGGCTTCAAAACCCGTGGCGATGATGGTCACTTGTACGGCTTGGCCCAGCGAGGCATCCTCACCAATGCCCATGATGATGTTGGCTTGGCCTCCGGCCTCGTTTTGGATGTAGTCGTTGATTTCCCCGATTTCGTCGAACGTGATTTCGTGTTCGTTGGAGCCGGAAACAATCAGCAAAAGAACGTTTTTAGCGCCGCGGATGTGGTTGTCGTTGAGCAAGGGGCTGTCCAAGGCACCGGCAATGGCGTCGGTGGCGCGGTTGGGACCTCCGGCCGCAAAGGAACCCATGAGGGCGGTTCCACTACCGGCCAAAACGGTCTTGGCGTCACGCAGGTCGATGTTGGTGCGGTAGTGGTGGGTGATGACTTCGGCGATGCCGCGGGCTGCGGTGGCCAGTACTTCGTCGGCTTTGTTGAAGCCGGCTTTAAAGCCGAGGTTCCCGTATACTTCGCGCAGTTTGTTGTTGTTCACCACAATGAGTGAGTCCACATTGGCGCGCAACTTCTCAATGCCGGCTTCCGCCTGGCGCGAGCGCACGTTGCCTTCAAAGGCAAACGGCAGAGTGACAATGCCCACCGTGAGGATGCCCATTTCTTGGGCTGCCTTGGCGATGACGGGAGCGGCTCCGGTACCGGTTCCACCGCCCATGCCGGCGGTAATGAAGGCCATTTTGGTGTTGGTGGCCAGAAGTGCTTTGATGTCGTCCACACTTTCGATGGCGGCGCGTTCCCCGATTTCGGGGTTGGCGCCGGCGCCCAAGCCTTCCGTCAAACTTTGACCCAACTGGATCTTCGTCTCCACGGGGCTGTGCTCCAGCGCTTGTGCGTCGGTGTTGCAAACCACAAAATCAACGCCGTTGATGCCGGCCAATTTCATGAAGTTGACCGCATTGCTGCCGCCTCCGCCTACGCCAATGACCTTGATCACGGACGAGCGGTTTTTGGGTAGGTCAAAATGCAAACCAGTATTTTCGGGAGTGTGCATATACGTGTGCTTGTGTGCAATTATTCTTCGTCGATGAATTTCACAAATCGTTGAACCCAAGATTCAAAGAAGTTGGGTCGTTTACCGGTGAGTTCCGGAGTGGCTGCGGGATCGACTTCAACCTCCTCAGCGTTCGATTCGGGAGCAAGCGCGTCCATCGGACTGGGCGCGGCGCTTGCAGCAACAGCGCCGGAAGCAGGAACCGCAGAGGCATCCGTGCCCATTGCGGCACCGGCTGGTGCAGCGGCAGGCGCGCCAACCGGGGCAGAACCAACCGGGGCAGAACCAATCGGGGCATAAACGGGATTTGAAACGGATTCCAATTCCGGATTGGTCACCATGGGGAACTCAATCTTGCTCTCCAAGCCCTTCATGAGCAAGCCTACTGCGGTGGCGTAGATGGGGCTGGACAACTCAGCACCGTCGGCCTGTCCCGCTAAATGCTCGTTGGGGTAGCCAATGCGCGTGTACATCCCGGTGACGTACTCCACCAATTGCTTGATGTGCTTGAGTTGCGATCCTCCGCCCGTGAGCACGATGCCGGCAATCAGCTTTTTGCGCGGCTGGTCGTGTCCGTAGGCCTTGATTTCCGAATAAACGGCTTCAATGATCTCGACGCAGCGGGAATGAATGATTTTGGACAGTGTTTTTAGGCTGATTTCCTTGGGGTCGTGGCCGCGAAGGCCCGGAATGGAAACGATTTCGTTGTCCTTGTTTTCGCCCGGCCAGGCAGAGCCAAAACGGACCTTCAGCAATTCGGCCTGCTTTTCGATGATGGAGCAGCCTTCCTTGATGTCGTTGGTGATCATGTTGCCGCCAAACGGAATCACGGCGGTGTGCCGGATGATGCCGTCTTTGAAAATGGCCACGTCCGTGGTGCCGCCTCCAATGTCCACCAACACCACGCCGGCCTCCTTTTCTTCTTGACTCAGCACGGCCTCGGCAGAAGCCAGGGGCTCTAAGTTGATGTCGTGCACCTCCAAGTTGGCACTCTTGACGCAGCGTGCAATGTTGCGGATGCTCGTCACTTGGCCCACTACAATGTGGAAGCTGGCCTCCAAACGGCCGCCGTACATGCCGCGGGGCTCAAAAATCTCGCCCTGGCCGTCCACGCGGTATTCCTGCGGAAGAACGTGAATGATCTCTTCGCCCGGATTCATGACCAACTTGTGCACGTTGTCCGTCAGTCGGGTTAAATCGGCTTCCTCAATGACGGATTCGCGGTCCTCGCGGGTGATGTAGTCCGAGTGCTGTAGGCTGCGGATGTGCTGGCCGGCAATGCCCACCACCACGCTGTTGATGGTCAGTTGCGCATCCTCCTCAGCCAATGCGGTAGCGCGTTGAATGGAATCGACGGTCTGCACGATGTTGGTTACAACGCCGCGCTGCACCCCCAAGCTGGGCGCTTTGCCCATGCCAATGATTTCAATCTTGCCGAATTCGTTTCGCTTGCCAACGATGGCCACAATTTTGGTGGTTCCTATGTCCAGTCCAACTGCGATTTTTTCCATGGAGCTCAATCTTGAAGGGTGTAAACCACTTGGCCGTTGAAGCGAACGTTCACCGTTTCCAGTGAGTCCAGCAGCCCGGCTTGGGTGAGGTAGGTGTAAAAAACAGAGAGTCGTTCCGCTTTGTCTTGGAAGTGCAGCGGCCGACCCCAAACCAAGGCGTGGTCCGCAAAAACAGGGTATGCAGTAAAGGTTCCAACCCGATTCACCTCCAAACCCGACCACCCTCCGGGGAAGGTGGGTGAGGCGGCAGCGCGCTCCAGCAACCGGAATCCCTGGGCAATGCGCGCGGAATCCAAATCGCCGGTGAGCACCGGAACGGGGGCTGAAGCACGCGGCGACAGGGGCATTGCGCCCCCGCGGCTGTCCAAATAATAGGACGTATTTGCTTGAATTACACGCACTTTAGCAATTTTTTGTTTCACTCGGGCATGGATGTTTCCGTCCCAAGTTGAAAATACTTCGGCTTTTTCAACCAGTGGATGCGATTCCAAGGTTTCTTCCAACAATCGAATGTTAATTTCTTTCTGTGTTTTCCCCGTATACGGAGCCCCAATTCGTACCGCCAATCGACGCAAATCACCCTCGTCCAAAAGTGGTTGATCTTGGGGCTGGTCCAACGTCCAGTAAATGCCACCTATTTTTTTATTTCCGGCTCTTTGCGAGCCTTCCGCGGCACCCCAAAACAAGCCCAATGCGCCCCCCAGCAGGAGCGCAGTTTGCAAGTTTTTTTTCCAGGAGGTTTTCACGAGTTCTGGTGTTTATTTTTTAGGAGCAGATTGATGCGATTCGGTCTGCGATTGGGCGTTGAAATGCGCTTCAAAAAGCGGCACCAACCGGTCGATGTCTCCGGCCCCCAGCGTGAGGAATAAGGAAGGCTCCGTTTTCCGCACCCAATCCACAGCTTCTTGCGCAGCCAAAACGAGCGGTCGTCTTTCTGGCGGAAAGGCCGCGGCCAGGGCTTCGGAGGTGATGCCCGGCAGGGGCAATTCCCTTGCGGGGTAGATGGGCAAGAGCACCACGGTGTCTGCTTCCTGCAAGGCTTCGGCGAATTCCGGAAGGAAGTCCCGGGTGCGGGTGTAGAGGTGCGGTTGGAAGAGGGCCGTCAGGGGACGGTTGGGGTAGAGTTGGCGGGCGGCCCGCAGGGCGGCGCGCAATTCGGTGGGGTGGTGGGCGTAGTCGTCGATGTACACCGTTGACTCGTTGCGAACGCGGACGTCGAACCGTCGGGCCACGCCGCGAAACGAAGCCAATGCAGCGCAAATTTCCGCTGCATCCACGCCCAACAAGTGGGCAGCCGCAGCAGCGCCTACCGCATTTTCAATGTTGTGTTTTCCGGGAAGGCCGGCGCGTACACCCCGAACTTCAACGCCATCCATACGCAAATCAAAAACTTGGAAACCGCCTTCCGTGCGCAGATTTGCAGCGGAATACGCGGCATCCGGTGCGTCCACACCGTAGGTGATTCCACCCAAATTCAGTCCTTGGGCTTCCAGCAAGGTGCCGCCGTGGTCCAAAGTGAGGGACGCAAAGGACTCAAAAGCCAAGCGCGCGCCTTCGGGGGTGCCGTAGATATCCAGGTGGTCTGCATCCGTACTGGTGATCACGGCAACGTGCGGACGGAGGTGCAGAAACGATCGGTCAAACTCATCTGCTTCCACCACCGTAATGGGTCCGGTTCCGGCCACGCGGTTGGAGCCAAAGTTCGTAGCGATGCCTCCCAAAAAGGCCCGGGCGCCCGTACCGGCTTGATGCAGGATCCAGGCCAGTAAGCTGGAAGTGGTGGTTTTTCCGTGGGTGCCTCCCACCGCCACGCAGAGGCCTTCGTTGGCCCAAGCCGCCAATACCTCCGCGCGTTTGTGGAACGCAAAACCGCCTTGCGAAAAGTGAATGCGCTGCGGGTGATCGGCCGGAATGGCAGGCGTCCACACCACAAGCACTTGCCCCGGAGTATTGAAGTGAGCGGGGAGGGATTCCACCCGTTCGTCCGTCGTAAACCAAATGCCTTCGGAGACCAGGGCGTCGGTAAGCGGTGATGGTGTTTTGTCGTAACCGCCCACGTTCCAACCGAGGGCCAAGGCGTGACGCGCCAATGCGCTCATGCCAATACCGCCAATGCCTAGAAAGTAGGCGGTTTTAACGGGGGGGAGTTGCAGGGCGCCCATCACAGGG
>CAYXHJ010000078.1:0-3415 GCA_964464855.1 uncultured Owenweeksia sp.
AAAACTCCCGATTGGTTGGGAAGCGCTTTCTCAATGACCTCCTTTTGGTGCTTGAGATCGCGCGGATCTACGCCCCACGTTTGGCCTCGGTCGTAAAAGGTTGGGTAGACATAAAATACGGCGGGCCTTGTGCTGGCCTTGGCTTTTGGAAGATAGCGTTCGTGTTCCAACAGCGGTGTTTGCAGAGGAAGGTCTGGACGCATCGCCCAATTAGCTTTGTTGCTGTATTCCAGTCTCTTGGGTTCCGAATGCTGCGCTTGAACCGCAAAGGGATGAAGTAAAATTCCCAGTAGTGCGCCCAAAACAACCGCTTGTTTGAACGGTCGATCGATTCGGTAGGTAGGAGGGACCACTTTTTTTAAAAACGGTTGGACCATAGCGTTGAGGAGTGGGTTTGTAGCGCGTGTAAGACCCGCTGAACGCAAGGGAACCGCTCCTAAGCCGCTTTTCATTTCCGCGGCGGTACGTCCAAAATGGACACTGGTGGCTCGGTGTTGAATAGCGTATTCTGCAAAATCATACAACATACGTGGATAGATGCACAAATCGCGGTGTTGGGCGTAATCCATGCCGACAAACAAAGCATGGAGCGAATTACGATGCAGCCATCCAAATCGGAATCCAACTGGAAGGTGTTCGTCGCCGTGTAAATAAACGCTCAAATGAACGCTGCTTGGGTTGGATTGAAGCCAAGTTCCAAGAACTTCCAACGGGAATGGATGCAGTTTGGACCCGGCACGAGATTCAACTTGTTGGTACAAGGTGTTCAAAGTTGGGTACCACTTGTTCCAATCCGACGCTTCAATGCGTACAGAAATGCACGAGGCGCTTCGGCTGCGTACGGATTGTGCCTTGGTGCGAAACTTGGTTTTAAACGCGGCGAAATAGTCGGCCTCGCTGGTCCAATCCGGATCCAATTGGAGTTCCATTAGCGGTTCAACCTCGTAGGGGTGAAAACCACGCTTCACCCAGTGAGCTTGGCTTGAAGCGAGGGGGAGCGACGCATCCTTAAACAGAAGCACGGTGCTCTTTTCACGCAAAAGTGCGGCTGTAAGATGGGATTCAATGGATTGTCGCTCGTGTTCCGTAGTTGTGGTTGAAAAGAAAAGAGGTTCCAAATCGGTTACAAACAAGGGTCCAACAACCGTTGTTTGAAAGCCTTGTGGAGCCCAACGTCGCAACAATGACCGCAAAGTGCCGCCGGTTGCTGCTCGCTCGGTTTGAACGTAAGAATCACCTTGCTGGGTAGAAACAGACAAGCGGTGCACCACCGCTCGTGCGGCAACCGTTCCGTCTGACCTTAACCAGCGCCAACCTTCAGCGTGCCATCCCGTATTGTGCTTTTCCAATCCCCGCAGCCAGTCCGATTGAAAAAAGAGTGGTGCTTCTTGTGTTTCCGCAATCCACTCGGCATCCACCGCGTCTAGAATTGGCAATTTAATCAGTCTCCAGGCCATGTTCTGCTCAACGCATTCGGCGGCGTTTGGTTCGACTGGAACGCCCGATCGGGGCGTTTTTTTGCAATAATCAATTTTTTTGGGCATCCTGGCGGAGGGTCTGCAAAGATTGTTCCATCCACGAGCGCACCAACTCCATCAATAGTTCAGGATCGCTGTGGGTGAATGGGGGAGAGATCCGTCGGTATACGGTCCAACGCGGGTGGTCCAGAACCCGGAATAAATGGGGTACAAAGGCTTCCTCACCTACCCACGCCATGCTGGAATCTGAATATTCCAGAGCCGTGGCAACAACCGGCCAACCCTCTTCAGCCGCCACAGCAAACATTCCCGGATGAAAGGGAAGCAGTCCTTCAGCAACCGTTGTTCCTTCCGGAAAGACGACCGGACATTCGTTGTGCCGCATCCGATCCCGCAACGCTTCCCGTGCAGCTCGTCGATTGTCTTTGTTGGATCGGTCTACAAAAACGGTATCCATGGCCCGTGCAGCCCAACCGATCAGTGGCCAGCTGCGCACCTCGGCTTTGCTCAAGAAGACCACCGGTAGTGGAGAATCCACAAAAAGGACGTCGGCGTACGAACGGTGGTTGGCCACCAACAACGCCGGACTGCGGTATACTTCACCCTCCGAGCGAATACGGATGCCCATGCACGTCAAGAAGCCGCTTCGCCAAGTGGTGTAAATCCAATTTTGAATGCGGGGTCTGCGCCCAAACAGCCGCATCGTCAGCAACGCCAGCAATGCCAAAAGTGCCGACACCAGGAAATAAATTATGCGCAAAAATCGTCTCATAGAAACGCAATCGGTTGTGCGGGATGGACCGCGTTTCTTCGGTGAATCAGGGGCACAATTCTCCCGGCAGTGGCACCTACCGCCAATCCTACCAGCACGTCTGTTGGAAAGTGCTTCCCTGCTTGAACGCGTTGCCAGGCGGCGTAGGACGGAAGAGCGATGGCGCCTGCCCAAATCCATGGTTTAAGCTTTGAGTGGGGATGCAGGTCGGACCAAACCGTGGCGGCAAAGACTGCATTGCATGCGGCTATGGAACTGTGCCCGGAGAAAAACGACGCGCGCGCGTCGCTACTCTGCCATACAGCATCCGGCGCTCCGCTTCCGGGATACGCCAAAGGACGCGCGCGCGCCGCGGTTCGCTTGCTGAGTTCCGTCAAACTCAAAGTGGCGAAATTCGCTTCAGCGCACAAAACGCCCAGGGTCCATGCTCGGGAGAAAAAACGTGTTGATGAACGCACCATAGGTGTGCAGACTGCTGCTGCCATTGCGGCGTATACGGCCAGATCGGACCGACGGTCTGCCGCTTCCAGATACCTTCCTGCAAACGGCCGATCTAAATTATTTAATAAATTGGAATTTAGATCTAAGCGAGTACTTACATCAAGTGGTTGTTGAAGAGGCAGCGCAAGAGCCCCAGCACCCACGGAAACAGAAAAAATACACCAACTAAATTCGGTTTTTGGTCGCAAAACATAGGGAAACGGCTCGGAGGGTTTGGAATGAGCCGCGCTAAAGTTTCGTGCATTCAAAGGTAGAGCCGCCGCGAAGAGCAGGAGGTAAGCGGCCAATCTTACCAAGATTGCTTTGCGGGGACGGCGCACGCTCATATAATTTCTTTGATGAATTGCGTCGAATCGAACCGCAGACGCTTACCATACACTCCGTTGTCGGCACGTTTACCGGCAGAGACAACCATCGTGATTTCTGCAGACGCAGGAAGATTCAAAATCCGACGAACGCGAACACCGTCGAATCCTTCCATAGGGCACGTATCGTAGCCGTAGGCCCGAAAAGCCAACATCAAATTTTCGCAAGCCAAGGCTACAGACTTGTGCCCAATCACCCGCATATCCGATAAGCTTTTGGGGCTCCGTGGCGTGGGTTTGGACAACCCTCTGAACCACATAGCCACGCGCTTCATCCAGCCCCGCCATTCCAAAAAGCC
>CAYXHJ010000078.1:3425-6868 GCA_964464855.1 uncultured Owenweeksia sp.
GTGCCACGTAGTCGAGGTAGTCGGCAGCGGAGATCGAGGCGGCGAGTTCGATTCGGAAGCGGACGCGCGGGTCATAGTCCGCACCGGACGCCGCGATGCGGGCGCGGTGGGTGGCCCAGGCCTCTGCCGCGACGATGCCGCGCTTCACCCAGCCCCGCAATCCCAAAAAGCCTTGCTCGTACGCCAACGGAATGACCACGTTGTGGTACTGGTAGGCAGACTTTCTCTTGGCGATTTTTTCGGGATTAAATAAACCCAGCATTTGGTTGTTGCGTTGGCGCCACAGATCGTGTCGGGATACGGCAACCAGTAACTCCGACGCCGTTTTGGCCGCGGGTTGGTTGAGGCAAGCTTCTATCAAAGCTGCTTTTTTCTCGGGGTTACGCACCCAGTAAAATTCCCACGTCTGCAGGTTGCTGGAGTTCGGTGCCAGCAGTGCTAGACGGAGGCATTCTCGAACAATTTCTTCTGGAATGGGCTCGCCGTTGTACACGCGTACGCTCCGTCGGCTTTCCACCACTTGAGTAAACGCCGCAGGATCGCACACAGCAGCCGGTTCAACGTAGTTGTATTTCTGTTCTTGATCGAAGATGGAAACGCCTGATGACATAACTAGAGTTCTAGAGTAAAGGGGAAAGTTTTTCTCGTAGCGGAGGGGACTCGGCCGTGGACAAAAACGGCCGGCTCACAAAGATAGCCTATCGCCTCTGCAGCGCGGTGCACTTTACGATTCGATAAAGTCCAAATCACGGTCAAAGGTTTCGGGCAGATGGACCGCAGCCCATGCCGTTAGGCCCACCACCACCAAACCGGTCACCATTCCGCTGTGGGTGTACGATAACGAACCTTGGAGTGCCGTGAAAAGGCCGGAGATTAAAACCAAAGCACCGCGCACCATGTTGGGAATGGTGGTTGTTGCCGTCGCGCGCAAATTCGTTCCAAACCGTTCCGCAGCCATGGTTACAAACAAGGCCCAAAATCCCGTTCCAAATCCCAATACAGCACACGCCACATAAAGCTCCCCAATGGTTTGCGCCTGAAAGAAAAAGACCAATCCCGCAGCGGTGATGGCGTAAAAGACGTACAACGCTTTTTTGCGGCTCCGCAGGGCCTGGCTCAGAAACCCTATTGCTAAGTCGCCCACAGAAATGGCCGCGTAGGCCACCATGATCGCAAATCCTGGATCCACCTCTCCGGGCAAACCGCGGTCCCGCGCAAATTCACGCGAAAACGATACCAAAATGCCAATGACGTACCATGTTGGCAGGCCGATCAGAATACTTTGTAGGTAGGCCTTGGCCCGTGTGCGTGTTTTGAACAAGTCCAAAAAGCGACCCCTTGGAATGTCCTGATTGCGTTCCACTTCCTCGAACAAGCCGGACTCAGAAACACGAACTCTAAGAAAAAGCAAGGCCAATCCCAATATACCGCCTACGGCGTAGCACGTGCGCCAATCCAGCCATTCTTTCATGAAAAAGGCGGCCACAGCCCCAGAAAGGCCGACGGCGGCCACCAGCGAAGTTCCCAGCCCACGCTTTTCTTTAGGGAGTAATTCTGCCACCAGCGTGATGCCTACACCCAGTTCACCGGCCAGACCAATTCCACTCAAAAACCGAACCCAGGCGTACTGATCCACTGTCTGCACCCAGGCGTTGGCCAAATTTCCCAGCGAGTAAATCAAAATCGAGGCAAATAAAACTTTTAGTCGGCCGCGTTTGTCGCCCAAAACGCCCCACAAAATCCCGCCAAGCAGGAGTCCCGCCATCTGAAAATTGATGATTTTCAGTCCATCTGTGGCAATTTGCGCGTCCGTCAATCCCAACGATTGGAGGGAAGGAACGCGAAGAATACTGAACATCAACAAATCGTAAATGTCCACAAAATATCCCAAAGCGGCTACCAAGATCGCCGGTTGAAATAGCGAGGTAGAAGGCGAGGTTGAAACCCGTGGATTCTGCGTTTTGGGTTGCATGGCTGCGTTTTTCACTTATTAAATTCGTTACCGACTCAGGACATCCCGGAAATCCCGAGGTCGAGCGCCGAAAAGTACAAAAGAGGTTCTTACCTTCGTTTGCTATGGAAAACGAAATCCCAACTCACGAATCCCCAACATCCAGCACCCTGAAAAATGATCGCACCCCTGCGGTAGGCTTCATTTTCATTACTTTATTGTTGGACGTGATTGGTCTGGGCATCATCATTCCGGTCATTCCCAAATTGATTGAAGAATTAACGGGTGAAGGACTTTCAAAAGCCGCTGAGTACGGGGGATGGTTGCTGTTTTCCTATGCCATTTGTCAGTTTTTATTCTCGCCCGTGATTGGCGGATTATCCGATCGGTACGGAAGACGACCGGTACTTCTTGGGTCGTTGCTGGGGTTTGGGTTCGATTATTTATTGTTGGCGGTTGCACCAACCTTGAGCTGGTTGTTCATCGGACGCATCCTCAGCGGTATCCTGGGGGCGAGTTTTACCACCGGCGCTGCCTACATAGCGGACGTCAGCACCCCTGAGAAAAGGGCACAGAATTTTGGCTTGATTGGGGCTGCATTTGGATTGGGTTTTATCGTCGGTCCTGTATTGGGTGGGCTTTTGGGCTCCTACGGCGCACGGATACCGTTTTATGCGGCAGCTATTTTAACCCTTTTAAATGCCGCTTACGGCTACTTCATTTTGCCCGAGTCTTTGGCTCCGGAGAACCGTCGACCTTTTGAGTGGAAACGCGCCAATCCCTTGGGTTCACTGCTTCGTTTGAAAAAATACCCGTCCATATTGGCCTTGGTGGGCTCCTTGTTTTTTGTGTATTTGGCCTCGCATGCCGTTCAAGGAACGTGGGCCTACGTCACCATGGAACGCTACGGTTGGGGCGAAAAGGAGGTGGGGTGGTCCTTGGGCGTGGTGGGCGTTTTAAACGCTATTGTTCAGGGCGGTTTGATTCGTTATTTGGTTCCCATGCTCGGAAACAAGCGCGCCGTTTTTGTGGGCATGTCTTTATGGCTTTTGGGCATGACACTGTTTGTTTTTGCTTCCCAAGGCTGGATGCTGTTGGTTTTTTTAATTCCGTATGCATTGGGCGGTATTTCCGGTCCTGCCATTCAAGGATTGATTTCTGGACAAGTGGAGCCCTCGGAACAAGGCGAGCTCCAAGGTGCGTTGACCAGTCTGATGAGTGCAACGGCGATTGTGGGCCCTCCTTTGATGACGCAGATTTTTGCTCATTTTACGAAACCCAATGCTGCCGTTTATTTTCCGGCAGCGCCCTTTGTTGCAGGAGCGGTTTTGCTGGCGGTAGCCGTTGCAGTATTGTATGGGAATCGGAGTAAACTTGACCCTGCAAATAATTAATTAAATAATTGATTATCAGTATATAATATTGAATTAATTAAATAAAAAATTACAATACGTGAGTACGTGGAAAATAGAACTTCAATCGTGGGCGCGCC
>CAYXHJ010000078.1:6878-7551 GCA_964464855.1 uncultured Owenweeksia sp.
AGCATCGAGCAGGGGTCCCAGAAGATGATGCCGAATTGATCCAACGTGCAGCGGACGCTTTATCCGTTGCGTACGCTCCGTACAGTCGATTTCACGTAGCTGCCGCCGTTCGGCTAGGTGATGGCCGCATTTTGGTTGGCACGAATCAGGAAAATGCTTCCTATCCGGTAGGGATTTGTGCCGAGCGCGTTGTTTTAAGCACTGCATCTTCCGTGGCACCGGGAGTACCGGTGTTGGCCATGGCGGTTGTTTATGTGCCTGCAGGGCAAATTAGCAAAAAACCTTTGCCCCCTTGCGGTATGTGCCGACAGGCTTTGCACGAGCAACGGTGCCGTCAAGGACAACCCTTTGCGCTATTGATGGCTGGGATTGAAGGTCCGGTGTGGAAAGCAGAAGATGCCTCGGAACTGCTGCCCTTTGCATTTTCAGGGGACGAATTGCCATGAACTACAAGCCATCCGTATTTTCGGAAATGACGGCCTTGGCTCAGCAGTACGGGGCGTTGAATTTAGCCCAAGGATTTCCCGAATTTGGACCGCCTGAGGCCGCAGTTGTGGCCTACCAAAAGGCTTTATCCGTGGGCCACAACCAATACGCCCCCTCCAGCGGCTGGCCGGCCCTGCAAGATGCACTTCCGGCCTTGGACGAACGTCGGTGGGGCGTGAATAACGCG
>CAYXHJ010000079.1:0-1816 GCA_964464855.1 uncultured Owenweeksia sp.
TACCACGCATCTCACCCGCGGCATTCAACAAAACACATGCGTTGTCGTCAAAGCGAATGTAGGAACCGTCGGCACGACGAACTTCTTTCGAAGTACGAACGACTACCGCAGTGGATACTTGTCCTTTTTTAACATTACCCGAAGGGGTGCTGTCCTTTACAGTCACTACGATCTTGTCACCAACGCTCGCATAGCGACGCTTAGTTCCGCCCAACACACGAATGACCAAAACTTCCTTGGCACCGGTATTGTCCGCAACGCGCAAACGGGATTCTTGTTGTAACATCTTACTTTACCTTTTCAATGATTTCAACAAGACGCCAGTTCTTCGTCTTGCTCAACGGACGAGTTTCCATAATACGAACCGTATCACCTTTGGTACACTCGTTTTTTTCATCGTGTGCGTGGAACTTGCTCGTAAAAGATACGAACTTGCCATACTTTCCGTGCTTTACACGACGAGAAACACTTACCGTGATTCCTTTGTCCATGGCGGCACTGGTCACAATACCAATCCGCTCTTTGCGCAAATTTCTTTCCATTGCTCTATCTCTTAGTGGTTTTTGCGCTGCTGCAATTCTGTAGTCAAGCGCGCAACCAGTTTGCGCGTCGCGGTGATGCGCATCGGATTCTCCAAGGGAGACATGCGATGGGTGCGCTTCATCCGAAACAATTCTTCTTTCAATTGTGCCACCTTCGAAGCCAAATCGGCGTCTTTAAGGGCTTTGATCTCTGCTGCTTTCATGATCTAACGAAGGATTAGGCTTCCGTGTAATCGCGACGAACGACCAACGCGGTTTTAACCGGTAATTTTTGAGCGGCAAGACGCAAGGCCTCTTTCGCAATATCCGCAGGAACACCGTCCAATTCGAACAACATGCGTCCCGGACGGACCACTGCTGCCCAATATTCTACAGCACCTTTACCTTTACCCATACGTACTTCCAAGGGCTTCTTGGTAACAGGCTTGTCTGGGAAAACGCGAATCCACAACTGGCCTTCACGTTTCATGTAACGGGTAGCGGCAATACGAGCGGCTTCAATTTGACGAGCCGTCATCCATACATTTTCCAACGACTTGATGCCGAAGGAGCCATACGCCAACGTGGTTCCGCGTTGGGCATTGCCCTTCATGCGGCCCTTGAACTGCTTTCTAAACTTCGTGCGTTTCGGTTGTAACATCGCTTAGCTTCTTTGGCGTTCTACTTATTTCTTTGCACCACCGCGACGATCGCGGCCTTGACCTGCACCACCACGACGATCGCGATCGCGACCACCTTCGTTTGCACCTGCACCCGTCTTCTTAGCTGGACCGAGCAAGTTGGACAAGTCACGCTTGCCGTAAACTTCGCCTTTCATGATCCACACCTTGATTCCGATACGACCGTACGTCGTGTGCGCCTCTGAAATGTGGTAATCGATGTCCGCACGGAAGGTATGCAAAGGAGTACGACCATCTTTAAACTTCTCAGAACGAGCGATTTCAGCTCCATTAAGACGGCCAGAAATCTGTACTTTAATACCCTCAGCACCCATGCGCATCGTTGCAGCGATACTCATTTTGATGGCACGACGGAATGAAATACGACCTTCGATCTGACGTGCAATGCTATCAGCTACAAGCTTAGCATCCAGTTCTGGGCGCTTGATTTCGTAGATGTTGATTTGAACTTCCTTACCGGTTAGTTTCTTCAACTCCTCGCGAAGCTTATCAACCTCTTGTCCACCTTTACCAATAATTACACCTGGACGAGCCGTAGCAACCGTAACGGTAACAACTTTCAGCGTGCGCTCAATTGCTATTGCTACACCGGTG
>CAYXHJ010000079.1:1826-4732 GCA_964464855.1 uncultured Owenweeksia sp.
GCTCAATGACGATGCGAGATACACTAGCCTTAGTCAGACGTGCGTACAAATATTTGCGGATCTGGGCATCTTCAGCCAATTTCTCACCGTATACACGGCCACCATACCAGTTTGATTCCCATCCACGGATGAAACCAAGGCGATTGCCGATGGGGTTAGTCTTTTGTCCCATTTCTTATGCTTCAGCGTTTTCGGTGATCACTTGTTTACTACCCACCACAATGGTTACATGGTTTGAGCGCTTGCGGATGCGGTGCGCACGACCCTGTGGAGCTGGAGAGATACGCTTCAACATGCGTCCGCCATCAACCATTACAGATTCTACAATCAGATTGCTATCCTCCATGCGGGCATCCGGATTTTTGGTCTGCCAGTTGCTCAAAGCTGAGAGCAAAAGCTTTTCCAAACGAATAGATGCTTCTTTGGGGCTGTATTTCAATACAAACAAAGCCTTCTCTACCGCCATACCACGAATCAAATCAGCCATAAGGCGCATTTTACGTGGAGACGTTGGGCAATTGTTCAACGAAGCCATGGCAACGCTTTTGCGTGCTTCTTTGCGGGCTTCGGCCGCATTGTACTTACGAGATCCCATGGCTTATCGTTTTCCTTTGTCTTTCTTATTACCGGCATGGCCACGGAAGGTACGCGTAGGTGCAAATTCACCCAGTTTGTGACCAACCATATTCTCCGTTACATAAACCGGGATAAAGGTCTTACCGTTGTGAACGGCGATCGTTTGACCAACAAAATCCGGGCTAATCATTGAGGCGCGCGACCAGGTTTTCACCACAGTCTTTTTGCCCGACTCAACATTCTCCGCTACTCGCTTCTCAAGCTTGAAGTGGATAAAGGGTCCTTTTTTAAGTGAACGAGCCATGGCTTATTTCTTGCGTTTTTCAATGATGTAACGATTACTAGCCTTCTTTGGAGTACGCGTCTTGTACCCCTTAGCAGGAATGCCCTTGCGTGATCGTGGGTGTCCACCCGTTGCACGACCTTCACCACCACCCATCGGGTGATCGACAGGGTTCATCGCAACGGCACGAGTGCGAGGACGACGACCTTTCCAACGGCTACGACCTGCTTTACCAGACACTTCCAAAGCATGGTCGCTGTTGCCAACAACCCCTACCGTAGCCATGCACGTGGTTAAAATCATGCGGGTTTCACCAGAGGGCATACGAAGAACCGCATAACCACCGTCGCGAGCAACCAACTGAGCAAAAGAACCGGCTGAGCGAGCAATGACTCCACCTTGTCCTGGACGCATTTCAATATTATGAACTACAGTACCCAAGGGCAGGTCGGATAAAGGCAATGCATTACCCACTTCTGGGGCGCTGCCTTTACCGCTCACCAAGGTCATACCAACGGTTACACCGTTTGGAGCCAAAATGTAACGCTTCTCACCGTCAGCATAAACCAACAAAGCAATGAACGCACTGCGGTTCGGATCGTATTCAATGGAGCGAACCGTAGCAGGAATGTTCAACTTCTCACGCTTGAAATCAATCAAACGATACTGTTGCTTGTGTCCACCGCCTTGGTAACGAACGGTCATCTTTCCGGTATTATTCCGGCCACCACGACTTTTCTTGGAAACCAAGAGGCTTTTTTCCGGCTCAACGCCAGGAGTCAACACCTTGTAGTCGTTCACTACACGGAAACGCTGTCCCGGAGTGATTGGTTTTAATTTACGTACCCCCATGGCTTACAGGTTGCTATAGATATCAATGGTCTGTCCTTCACTTACGTGAACAACAGCCTTCTTGTACGAAGACTTCTTGCCGGCGAGGATGCCGCTTTTGGTGTAACGCACCACTTGGCGAGCAGCCACGATGCTTGTACGTACACTTTCTACCGTCACACCATAGCTGGCCTCAACCGCCTTACGGATCTGCAGTTTGTTCGCATCTTTTGCAACAACAAAAGAGTAACAATTCTGCTTCTCACTGGCCGCGGAAGCCTTTTCGGTAATGATCGGGCGAATCAGGATGTGTTCCATTATTTCGCGCTTAATGCAGTTTCAATTTTCTCAATAGAGGACTCAACTAATACCAAAACACCGGCGTTCATAATATCGTAAGTGTTTAGTTCTGAGTGAGTTACAACATTTGAGCCCTCAAAATTGCGGGACGACAAATATACGTTTTTATCTGAATCTCCAAGCACTACAAGAGATTTTTTTCCTTGAAGACCCAATGCTTGGATCATGGAAGCGTACTGCTTGGTCTTTGGGGCTTCGAAAGAAACGTTCTCCAGAACAACAACTTTCTGCGCTGCAACCTTAATGGACAAAGCTGACTTGCGAGCCAATGCTTTCACCTTCTTGTTCAACTTGAAGCCGTAGTCGCGTGGCTGCGGTCCGAAAACACGACCACCACCGCGGTACAAAGGAGACTTCATGGAACCGTGGCGTGCACCACCGGTGCCCTTCTGCTTGTGCAACTTCTTGGTGGTGCGAGCAATTTCAGCACGTTCCTTAGCCTTGTGAGTGCCTTGGCGTTGATTGGCCAAATACAATTTCACGTCCAAGTAAACGGCATGCTCGTTGGGCTCGATGCCAAAAACGCTATCGTTCAGGTTCGCCTTGCGACCCGTTTCTTTGCCCTGGGAGTTAAGAATGCTCAGTTCCATTATTTCTCAACAATTACCGTAGACTGCTTGGCTCCAGGAACAGAACCCTTCACAATCAACAAGTTCTTCTCCGTATCGACCTTCAATACTTGCAAGTTTTGGATCTTTACGCGCTCATTGCCCGTACGACCCGCCATGCGCATGCCCTTGAAGACGCGCGAGGGATCGGATCCCGCACCGATAGAACCTGGTGCGCGCAAGCGGTTGTGCTGGCCGTGTGTGGCCTCACCTACACCGCTCAATCCATCACGCTCTACAACGCCCTG
>CAYXHJ010000079.1:4742-7504 GCA_964464855.1 uncultured Owenweeksia sp.
GTCGGCGCGCGCTATGGCTACGGTATCAGCCTTATTGCTGCGCAAGGTAGTCTGCTGTTCACGGACAACGCCCTGGAAACCCTTACCCTTGGATGTTCCAACGACAGACACAAACTCTCCTTCTTCAAAGAGGGAAACCGGCAGAACGTCTCCCAAAGAGACTCCGGTTGTGTCCATGTCGCGAAACTCCACGTACTTGGATTTTGCATTGGTTTTCGCTTTTTCAGCATGGCCGGCGGCAGGTTTGATGGGATGCTTAACATCGCCAAATCCAATCTGCACGGCATTGTAACCATCGACATCCATCGTCTTGATTTGCGTCACCACACAGGGACCCACTTCAAGCACCGTGCACGGATAGTTCTTACCGTCCGCGTCGAAGATGCTGGTCATTCCGATTTTTTTGCCAATTAATCCAGGCATGATTCAGAATAATTAATTATTAATAAAGAAAGATCACACTTTGATTTCAACCTCAACACCGCTGGGCAATTCCAACTTCATCAAGGCATCAATGGTTTTGCTCGAAGAGCTGTAAATGTCCAATAAACGCTTGTAGCTGGACAATTCAAACTGCTCGCGGGCTTTTTTATTGACGTGCGGCGAACGCAACACCGTGTAGATGCGCTTGTTGGTAGGCAACGGAATAGGACCGTTGACCACCGCGCCGGTGCTCTTCACCGTTTTGACAATTTTCTCAGCCGACTTATCCACCAAGCTGTGGTCGTACGACTTCAATTTGATACGAATTTTTTGACTCATCACGGAGAAGATTAAGCGTTTCCTTTTACTTTGGCAATTACCTCGTCGGCAATGCTCTTAGGAGTCTCAGCATAGTTGCTGAATTCCATGGTGGAGCTACCGCGGCCGGACGTAATGGTGCGGAGCGCCGTTACGTAACCGAACATCTCGCTCAACGGCACTTTAGCCTTAATGACGGCAGCACCCAATTTCGAGTCCATACCTTCAACTTGACCGCGACGCTTGTTCAAGTCACCTACTACGTCACCCATATTCGTGTCGGGAGTATCCACTTCCAACTTCATGATGGGCTCCAAAATCACTGGATTCGCACGACGAGCGGCCTCACGGAAACCAGCCTTAGCGGCCAATTCGAAGGAAAGAGCGTCCGAGTCAACCGGGTGGAACGAACCGTCGGTCAAAGTAATCTTCATGCTGTCCAGAGCGTAACCGGCCAAAGGACCGTTCTTCATGGACTCTTTGAAGCCTTTTT
This sequence comes from uncultured Owenweeksia sp., assembly GCA_964464855.1. Lineage (GTDB taxonomy): Bacteria > Bacteroidota > Bacteroidia > Flavobacteriales > Schleiferiaceae > CAMDTE01. Next base: position 5,977 of record CAYXHJ010000079.1, read on the forward strand.
CAATCGCAGGAATGAATTCACGAGGGATGTTACCACCCTTGATTTCGTTGATGAATTGCAAGCCTACAACGTTCTCATCAGCAGGACTGATTGTGAACACGATATCAGCGAACTTACCGCGACCACCCCTCTGCTTTTTGTACACCCCGCGGTGGGAGAACGAGCCGCCCAAAGCTTCCTTGTACTGAACCTGAGGAGCACCCTGGTTGCATTCTACCTTAAACTCACGCTTCAAACGGTCAACGATAATTTCCAAGTGCAGTTCACCCATTCCGGAGATTACCGTTTGACCGGTTTCTTCGTCGGTGTGCACCTTGAATGTGGGATCCTCTTCCGCCAACTTGGCCAAAGACATGCCCAACTTGTCCACATCACCCTGAGTCTTCGGCTCAATGGCCAAACCGATTACCGGCTCGGGGAAGCTCATGGACTCCAAAACAATGGGTGACTTTTCCTCGCACAAGGTGTCTCCGGTGCGGATATCCTTAAAGCCAACTCCAGCGCCAATATCACCTGCCTCGATCAAGTCGATTGGGTTTTGCTTGTTGGCGTGCATTTGGAAGATACGAGAAATGCGCTCCTTGTTGTCCGTACGCATGTTCTGAACGTAGGAGCCGGCTGCCAACTTACCGCTGTATACACGGAAGAAGCACAAGCGACCAACGAAGGGGTCGGTGGCAATCTTGAACGCCAAGGCAGCAAAAGGCTCACTTGGATCGGGACGACGAACCTCTTCGGCATCCGTCTTGGGGTTGATGCCGGAGATGGCCTCAACGTCCACCGGAGAAGGCAAGTAAGCCATCACCGCGTCCAACATGGTTTGAACACCTTTGTTTTTGAAGGCAGAACCACACAACACCGGAGTGATCTTCATCGCGATGGTTGCCTTGCGGATGGCATTGATCAACTCGTCGCGGGTGATGGTGTCTGGATTGTCAAAAAACTTCTCCATCAAGTTGTCGTCAAACTCAGCAACGGCCTCAACCATCTTGCTGTAGTACTCGTCAACGGTAGACTGAAGATCTGCAGGAATTTCAACTTCCTGGTAGGTCATTCCTTGGGTCTCGTCGTTCCAAATGATGGCCTTGCGGTCCAACAAGTCAACTACGCCGCGAAAATCCTGCTCGGCGCCGATTGGTACTTGCAACGGAACGGGATTGCCCTTCAGCTTATCGCTGATTTGGTTTACAACATTGAAGAAGTCAGCACCGGTACGGTCCATCTTGTTGACGAAGGCCAAACGCGGTACTTTGTACTTGGTGGCTTGACGCCAAACCGTCTCGGACTGAGGTTGAACACCACCTACTGCACAGAACAACGCAACCGCGCCGTCCAGTACGCGCAAGGAGCGCTCCACTTCAACCGTGAAGTCAACGTGGCCTGGGGTGTCAATGATGTTGATTTTGTACTCCTGGGTATCGGCTACTGCTTGACCTTGCGAAGTTGGATAGTTCCAAAAACAGGTTGTTGCAGCGGAGGTGATGGTGATACCGCGCTCCTGCTCCTGAACCATCCAGTCCATAGTAGC
>CAYXHJ010000080.1:0-7422 GCA_964464855.1 uncultured Owenweeksia sp.
CTGCTCTATTGGCAATTTTGGGTGTTATTTCGGCTGCTTTTTGTGCTTAAAAACACCCTTTAGAAAGCGCTGATTGAGCCGCCACGCGCATCGTTTTGCCTTGCTCCGCGCGGGTTCAAGGCAATTCCGCCCGTTGCTTCAACAGCTCCCAAAGCACAATACCCGCACTGACGCTGACGTTCAAACTGTGTTTGGTTCCCAACTGCGGAATTTCGATAACGCCGTCGCACAACGCAAGGGCTTCTTCAGATACGCCCCGCACCTCGTGGCCAAAGACCACCGCCACCCCGGGAGCGTCCGCGGGCCAAGTCCAACGGTGCAGCCACGTGCGGTTGGTAGCTTGTTCCACCGCGAACACGCGGTACCCGCGCGCTTGCAGCGCGCGGATGGAATCCGCTGCCGCCGGGAAAGGCGTCCAGTCCACCACCTCCGTTGCCCCCAAAGCGGTTTTCTCCATTTCCGGATGCGGCGGGTGAGCCGTCAAACCACAGAGGTGAATGCCCTCCAGGCGAAAAGCGTCCGACGTGCGAAATACAGAACCGACGTTGTGGAGGGAGCGAACTTGGTCCAAGACCACCACAATGGGTGTTTTAGGAGCAGCGCGAAAACCCTCGGCGTCGAGTCTGTTCAGTTCGTGGAGTCGGAGTTTAGCCATCCGTTGGGAATGATTGGGATAACGCGTGGGAAAGATAGGTACACGCGGGCTGCGTATCTTCGCAAAGATACTTCCAGCAGCGTGGCCAAAGCAGAAACTCCCTTGATGAAACAGTACGCCGAATTGAAAGCGGCGTACCCCGGTACCGTATTGCTTTTTCGGGTAGGGGATTTTTACGAAACCTTCAACGAAGACGCGGAGGCCGCGTCCAAGGCGCTCAACATTGTGCTCACCAAACGCAGCAACGGCGCGGCTGGAGACACCCCGTTGGCGGGATTTCCGCACCATGCTTTGGAAGCCTACTTGCCCAAGTTGGTGCTGGCCGGGCTTCGGGTGGCGGTGTGCGAACAATTGGAAGACCCCAAGCAGGCGAAGGGCTTGGTGAAGCGGGGAATTACCGAGGTGGTAACGCCCGGCGTGGCGCACTACGAACCCTTGCTGGCGGCACGAGCGCACAACTTTTTAGCGGCGGTGCACGCCGGCGAACACGAAGCGGGCTTGGCCTTGCTGGACGTCACCACCGGAACTTTTTACGCCTTGCAGGGCAGCATGCCCAGCATCGAGCGCGCTTTGGCCGGATTTGCGCCGTCCGAAGTTTTGTACAACCGTCGGGACCACTCCCCGTGGGTGCAATCCGTTCGGGACCGATTCGTGGTCTATGGATTGGAGGAATGGGTATTCAAAGCGGAAGAGGCGGACCGTCGGATCAGCGAACAATTTGGACCCAAGGCGGTCAAAGGCTTTGGATTGGAGGGTGATCCCTTGGCCGTAGTAGCGGCGGGTGCAGTGCTCCACTACCTGGAGCAGTCCCAATACACCCACACCGGCCACCTCACCGGCATCACGCGTTGGCGCGAAGACAGCCACCTCTGGATGGACGCCTTCACCGTTCGCAACTTGGAGCTTTTCCGCCCCACCGGGGAGGGAGGAACTCCATTGGTGGATGTGGTAGACGCGTGCCGCGGCCCCATGGGCGCTCGGCTCCTGCGCCGTTGGCTGGCGTTCCCGTTAACGGATGCTCAAGAGTTGGCGCGTCGGCACTCCTGCGTTCAATGGGCCGTTGATCACCGGGAATTGGCGAGCAAAGCCGCAGATTGTGTCGCTGAGGTGCACGATTTGGAACGGGTAGCCACGCGCTGCGCCACCCGACGCATTGGTCCGCGCGAACTGTGGCGCTTGGCCGACGGTCTCCGTGCGGCAGACCAGCTGCGCATCCTTTTGGATCAAGCAGGTCAGACGGAAGTACGCGATTGGCCCAAGGGCGAAGTGCCTGCGGCGGCTATTGCTGCGGTGCTTCACCCCGACGCCCCGGCACAATTGGCCAAGGGCGGCGTGATCGCCGCCGGTGTGCACCCGGAACTGGACGAGTTGCGGGATTTGCAGGCCGACGCCCAAGGACACCTGGACGCCTTATTGGCCCGCGAACAACTCGCCACGGGAATTCCCAGCCTCCGACTGGCTTCCAACGGTGTTTTTGGCTACTTCCTAGAAGTGCGCAACACCCACGCAGACAAAGTACCCGCGCACTGGATCCGCAAACAGACCCTGGTGAATGCGGAGCGCTACATTACTCCCGAATTGAAAGAGCTGGAGGAGAAACTCCTCAAAGCCAACGACCGCATTGCCGCCTTGGAGCATTCCCTGTACACCGGATTGGTGGAAGACCTGCAGGCACACGTTCCGGACCTGTTGATCTTGGGAAGTCGCGTGGCGGAATGGGACGTCTTGTTGGGTTTTGCGGAATTGGCGGTCCGTCGGAGTTGGGCCCGACCCCAATTTTCCAATCAAATGGAGTGGGAAGTTCGCCAGGGAAGGCACCCCGTGATTGAACGCGTGCTGCCCGCCGGTCAGCCGTACATCCCCAACGACGTGGTCTTGCGCGGAGACGGCGAGCGCATGTGGATGATCACCGGACCCAACATGAGCGGTAAGTCGGCCGTATTGCGCCAAACGGCTCTGCACGCCATCTTGGCTCAGTCCGGGTGTTTTGTACCTGCAGAATCTGCGTTACTGCCCATCTTGGACCGACTCTTCGTGCGCGTAGGGGCGTCGGACAATCTGAGCCAAGGCGAGTCCACATTCATGGTGGAAATGACCGAAACCGCCTCCATTTTGCACAACCTAACTTCCCGCAGTTTGGTCTTGCTGGACGAAATTGGACGCGGTACCGCCACCTACGACGGAATCTCCCTGGCACAAGCCATTGCCGAATACCTCCACGACCACCCGGGCAAGCCGCTGGTGTTGTTTGCCACGCACTACCACGAGTTAAACGCTTTGGCGGGCCACTGGCCGGGGATCGCGAACCGCCATGTGGCCGTGCAGGAAGCCAACGGCAAAGTGGTCTTTTTACGCACGTTGGTGGAAGGTGGTTCGGAGCACAGCTTTGGTCTGCACGTGGCACGCATGGCGGGCATGCCGCCCTCTGTGGTCCACCGCGCGGGCGATTTGTTGGTGGATTTGGAGGCCCAACGGGACGGGGCCGACGATTCCCGCACCGCCGATGGATCGGTTTCCGACGGTTCCGCGGTGAAAGGGGTTCAATTGAGCTTCATCCAATGGGAGGACCCGGGCGAGAAGAAGCTTAAATCGGAGTTGGCAGAATTGGACCTCAACACATTGACCCCTTTGGATGCGCTGATGATGCTGCACCGCTGGAAAAACAATAAGTAGCCCGTACGGATGCACAGCAACGCCACGGCGGTCCTTGATCAAAAAAACAACAGATATTTTTTGGAATTTTCGAATTCGGTGTATATTTGCACTCCCTAACGCGAAAGTAGCTCAGTTGGTAGAGCACGACCTTGCCAAGGTCGGGGTCGCGGGTTCGAATCCCGTCTTTCGCTCCAAAGAAAAACGCCGGCCCAACAGCCGGCGTTTTTCGTTACTCCCGGCGGGAAATTCCTAACTTGTCCGCATGATTGATCTACTTTCCCCGCGAGTTTGGGGCCTATTGTTGGCGGGTTCTTTGGCCGTCGGCACGGCGCGCGCACAACTCCCCGGGTATTCCGTGGTGGCCTCCCCTTGGATGGGGGCGGAGGCCGCCGCACCGGGTACGGTGCGGTTGCACGCACTCGCTTACCTACGCAACACGGAATACTTCAACCCCATTGAGGAAGGACAAACGTGGTTTGGGACGCAGTTGGCGGTACAGCGCGCCTGGACGGTCAGCCCTAAAGTCACCTTTCGAGCGGGCGCTTGGATGAATCATACCTACGGAGGAACCACCCGCCTGTTGCCGCTCGTTCAAATGCGCTACGAAACCGCACCATCGTCCTTTTCCGCCCCCCGGTGGCAGTGGTTGGCGGGCACATTGGACGGTGCGGCCAGTCACGGTTTGCTGGAACCGCTTTACGACGCCTCCCGTGCGTTGGAGGATCCTTTGGAGTACGGTCTGCAATCCACCAAACGAAGCGGTAGATGGCGTTCGGATCAGTGGATTTCTTGGCAGAAGGCCATCGTTTATGCAGAACCTGCGTTCGAGCGTATTTGGGCCGGAACCACCCAACAGCTGGATCTTTGGAGCCGTGCGGACCAGCGGGTTTCGCTGCTGGCTCAGGCCTTGTGGTCTCATGTTGGCGGTCAAATCGACGCGTCACCGGTAGGAACGCCGGAAGGCAATCGATTCAACGGTGCCCTGGGCCTTTCCGCTACTGGCGGTTTGGTGGAAGCACAAGCAGCGCGCCTGCTTTATTCGGATGCCTTGGCGCGAATTTCCCCCGTCGGGGAGGGTGGTGGATGGATGCTCCAAGCGCACGTCCAGCCCCGCCTGAACGCCCACCACCGGTTGCGTTTGGGAGCGACCTTTTGGAATGCGTCGGACTATGCGGCGCCCGGGGGAGGCTACCTCTTTCAATCCGTCAACCGCTACGACCCCACAATTTACCAAAAGGAGCGTCGGTTGTTGATCGGTCGGCTGGGTTGGGACCGGTTCCAATCTGCACAACACCTGTCCGTTCGGGTGGATCCCGTACTGGACCTCCAATCCAAAACATTGGAGTGGGCTTTTTCGTTTTATTGGCAAATGCACCTAACTCCATGAAGTACTGTTTTACCCTACTTGCGACGTGCCTCGCGCTGGGCGCAGCACACGCCCAGCGCATCGAGATCGGTTACCTGCATACCTTCCACACCCAAGCCACCACCTACCAGCAGCGCGAATGGACGCGCATTCCCGGAACGTGGTTGGGTCCCGAAGATCCCAATTACCCCGAAACCTTCCGGGTTCGGGAAACCTGGCCCGAGAAAAAGTACAACGTGCACCAGCCCATGCTTAGTTTGTTCTTCCCCTTGGGGGAGTCCGCCAACAAGAAGTGGTCGGCCGAATGGATCTCCGGTTTCTTCCCCAACAGTTTTCGGGAACTGTCGCTCTTCAGCGGGGTCAACGGAAGCTACCGAGTTGCTCCCAAGTGGCGGGCCCAGATGCAGTTGGGACTGGTCAGCAACTACTCCCAGCGCACGGCCTATACGCTGTGGGGGACCATACCCGGCGCCAACCTCAGTGTAGAGTGGGCTCCAATCGACCGGGCCGTGGTTCGGTTGTACGGAAATCCGGAAATGATTGGTTTGGGCGTGCACTACTTGCTTAAGAAGCGTTAACTTTGCACCCTCGTTGAATTTTTGATTCGACGGGTCCGAGTGGTGAAATAGGTAGACACGAGGGACTTAAAATCCCTTGGCCAGCAATGGCCGTGCGGGTTCGATTCCCGCCTCGGGCACTCTTTTTAGCCGGCCGGGCCCCAAGGCGGCACCGGTTTCGATTTTCGGAGTAATTTGCTCCAACTCCCTGATACAATTGCAGTTAAAAGAACGTGAGGGGTTAATTTTTTTTACAAGTTTATCAAGCAAAGCTTTATTGATATATCGCTTTGATGGTCCCTGAAATACTAATTGTCCCGTAAAGGCTTGTGGAACTTTGTTGTGGAATTTGAATTTCGATCGGATGACCAAAATCTACAGAGCCTTTGGTTAAATCGATTAAACTCTTGTTTCCGAAGTTGGTGATGTTCACGAGAAGGGGATTAGTATTCCCGAATTCCAAATACGATAATGCGCCCTGCAAGTAAATACTTTCAATCCTCAAAGTGGATTCATCAAAAAGCATCGTGAATCGTATGGGATTACCCTGAACCCACTCCGGAGAGGAAACAGAACTACCGTTGCACCAAATGGACCATTTGCCCCCGGAAATGCCCCCCATTGCGATGTCCGGCTGGGTAACGGACAAGTAGGTCCAGTCTTTTTTTGTGCCCGTGGACTTGAAGTGCGATCGCACCCCGTTGATGGTTAAGTCAAACTCCCAAACAGGGACTTGAGAATTGGTGAGATTACTACCACCGCAAGAGGCAAGTGCCAGTAGGATAATCGCCCCTAAAGAGTGCCATACTTTCATCTTGTAATAATTTGATTATTAATCACCAACTAATTTAATTCACAATATGGACTTGGTATAAATTCAAATGAGCCTTTCCAATCGCTATTCGAGTTTTAGCATTTTTTTACTGTATTTCGGAGTAATTTGCAGCATGCAACACGATCTCCGCATCATTGCCCTTTATTTCCGAGGTCTTTTTTACAAATACGAAAACCCCAAAAGCGGTATGCCGATGTCGGACCGGCTGTTGGTGCAGGAAATGCTTAAGCGCAAAGTGCTGCAGCCGCATCCGTTGGACGAGACGCGTGGGATACTCACCTTTCGCGGAGAGCGCTACGCCAAAGACATCATCCACAAGATGATACGGCCTACCTTATACATCGTATTTAGCGTCTTGCTGGCGGCAGCACTCTTCGGTCAGGTATGAGGATAAGGACAACTGCATTTTTTTACGCCCTTATTTTCCTGATTGCCGCACCGCGTGCAGCACATGCGCAGGATCAAGTTTGGACCGCGCTTACGGCAAAAATCAGCCCCACCAAACGGTGGGACTTTGCGGCATCTTTGGAACATCGATGGCAGGATGGGGAGCTTAACCGGTTTTCGGATTTACGCCTCACGCGCGACGTCCGGAAAAACTGGTCGTGGTTTTACGAATACCGAGCTCCTTTGGCTCAAACGGTTAGTCTGCGCCACACGTTGGCCCTGGAAAAGACCTGGAAACCCCGTTTGGGTGGGGTAAAACTTTTAGAAGCCACTGGCGGTGTGCGCTACCATTTCAATCGAGCGGCGTCGGTACGCTACGGATTGTACCTGCAGCGGAGTTTTGGCCGCTTAACCCCAGAGCTGAGTGCGGAACATTGGTTGGAAACGTTCCTGCCGTCGTCGGATTTGCGCCGAACCCGGTATTCCGTGGGACTCAACTGGGAGGCGTCCAAACGGCTCCGGTGGTCTGCCTCGTGGGCCTTTCAAAAGGACTACACGGGCCTGGGGGTGCTGGAAGAAGATTTCAGCGTTCTTCGCCTGGGGCTGCGCTGTAAGCTGTAACAAAATCCACCAGCTCCGGCCAAAATCGATCAAAATGGATCTCCAAGGCGGACCGATGGGGCGAAAAATGCTCCATGACGCGATCCAATCCATTTCCCGGCAGGGTCCGACGGCTCATTTGTACCAAAATTCCGTGCGTGCCTTCCTCAGTAGCATAGGCCTCCAACCAATTTTCCCGCACCAAGGCTTCCGTCATTCGTTGCGTGCGGTCCGGTAGATATTCCCGCGCGTCCATCAGTTCTGAATAACAGTGTTGCGCAAAGTGCGCCAGTGGCTTACCAGATCCCAGTTCTTCCCAGCGACTGGCCAGGTAGTGGTCAAACAAGACGTCTTGGGCTACCGCACT
>CAYXHJ010000081.1:0-7415 GCA_964464855.1 uncultured Owenweeksia sp.
GTCTTCGTCTTGCCCGTATTTCTGGCCGCCGGATTGATTTGGGGCGGCTGGTGGGCGTGGTCTCCATTGCTGTACGCCTTTGGCGCCATCCCGCTGATGGAATTGTTGTGGAAGCCGGATCCCCGCAACTTGGGGGCTGAAGAAGAAGCAGAGGCGCTGAACAACCCGCGGTTCAATGCGGCCCTGCGCGCCGTCGTGCCGGTTCAAATCGCCTGCCTGGTGGCGTTCCTCTACGTATTTGGGTGGCATCGGCCCGACGCCCTTGCGGACCGCGTGGGCCTTATTTTGGGCATGGGCCTGTGCTGTGGCGTATTGGGCATCAACGTAGCCCACGAACTGGGGCACCGCAACGAGACGTCGGACCAAATCCGCGCCTGGATCTTGCTGGCTACCTCCCTGTACCTGCACTTTTTTGTGGAGCACAACTACGGCCACCACCGCAACGTGGCCACCCCGGAGGACCCCTCCACCGCCCGTCCGGGCGAATCCCTGTACCGATTCCTGCCGCGCACCCTCTTTCAGAGTGCCGTCAGCGCTTACCGCATTGGCCAGCAGCGCGCCAAAGGCCGATGGACGCACAACCTCACCCTGCGCTTTTGGGCCGCCCAAGCCCTGCTGGTGCTGCTGGTGGCATTGATTGCCGGGTCCGACGCCCTCCTGGCCTTCCTGGGCGCCGCCGCCTTCGGCGCCGTCCTGCTGGAAACCGTCAACTACATCGAGCACTACGGCCTGGAACGTCAAAAAGTCAGCGATCACCGCTACGAAGACCCCAGCGCCCACCATTCCTGGAACTCCAACCACTGGGTGGGCCGCGCCATGCTCTTCAACCTCTCCCGCCATTCGGACCACCACGCGCATCCGCACCGACCCTACCCCGTTCTGCGCCATTTGCCCGACGCCCCGCAAATGCCCACCGGCTATCCGGGCATGATGCTTCTTGCCTTGGTGCCGCCCGTCTTTAATCGGCTACTCGCGCGCGCCGTGCGCGGTTAATTCCTTGCGTTTACGGGCTCCTTGAGGCCCTCGCAGCGAGTCGGTCTGGGCCGACAACCGTATTTATACGTTTGCAACCGACTGTCGGCAAAAATGGCTGGCACCTTTGCCCCATGCCCCGTTCCCCAGCCGATTCCAACTCCCCTTCCATCCCCCATTTGGATTCCTTTTTGTACGGCATTTTGCCGTACATTTATCCAATGGAAACGCCCGACTCCCTTGCTCCAGACGCCGCGCTGAACGGCGAGTGGGGCTCCGACCTGCCCCAATCCGACGCTACCCCGCCTGCCGCGTCTCCCCGGGCCGGTAAAGCCTCAGGCAGCAAAAAAGACGAGCGCTTTGAGCTGCGCCTGAGCCCCGCAGACAAGCAACTGCTGGCCCGCGCCCAAGAGATTGCCGGGGACAAAACCCTCTCCGGGTTTGCCAGCCGCATTCTGCGCGAGCAAGCCCGTAAAGTGGTGGCCGAACACACCGTCATCCACTTGAGCGAGGCCGACTTCCTCCACTTCTGCGAGGTGTTGGCCAATCCGCCGGAGCCGAATGCGCATTTGCTGGCCATGGGGAAAGTGTACCAAGATTACTTCAAAGACCGTGGTCGTTGAGTTGCTTCACAGCGGACATAAAAAAGCTGCGTTTTCCTGCGAGCACGAGAGCTTGAGCCGCTACCTGCACCAACAGGCTCGACAAGACGTCGCGCGCAACGTAGCCCAATGTTTTGTCTTGGCTGCAGATGAAAACAGAGTAGCCGGTTACTACACGCTATCCATGGCGAGTATTCCGGCCCACGATCTCCCGGACGAGCAGCGCAAAAAGTTGCCCAACTATCCGGCCTATCCGGTGGTGCTTTTGGGCCGGCTGGCGCGCGACCAAAGCTTTGCCCGTGTCGGAATTGGCAACCTACTTTTGATCGACGCCCTCGCGCGCATTGCTCAGGTTGCACAAACGCAAATCGCATCTTTCGCAGTGGTTGTAGACCCCATCGACGACCGTGCACAACAGTTTTACGCCAGGTACGGTTTTGCTCCGCTAAAGAATACCCACCGGATGTTCCTACCCACAACTACGGTACAAATGTTTGCGGCACAACTGAACCTACAACCGACAGAAATCGTCCCACCAAAATCCGCAATTTGAGTTACCTTTAAAACAAAACCCAACACCATGCCTTTACTCTCCATTTCCCTTGTCGTCCTCCTGATTCTGGTGGTCCTCATGGGCGCCAAGGTGGTGCCGCAGCAAACCGCGTACATCGTGGAACGCCTGGGCAAGTACCACAGCACCATGAGCCCCGGTTTGAACATCATCATTCCTTTTGTGGACCGCATTGCGTACAAACACACCTTGAAAGAGGTGGCTGCAGACATTCCGGAGCAAGTCTGCATCACCAAAGACAACGTTCAGGTAGCGGTGGACGGCGTTGTTTTCTACCAAGTTATGGATCCCAAGTTGGCGTCGTACGGCATCAGCAACTTCATGTTTGCCGTGGCGCAGTTGGCCCAAACCACCATGCGTTCGGAAATCGGTAAAATCGTGTTGGACAAGTGCTTTGAGGAGCGCGGAAACATCAACGTTGCCGTAGTTGCCGCCATCGACGAAGCCGCTGCCGGTTGGGGCGTTAAGGTGTTGCGCTACGAAATCAAGAACATCACACCGCCGCAAACGGTATTGATGGCGATGGAAAAGCAGATGCAGGCGGAGCGCGAGAAGCGCGCCACCATTTTGTACTCCGAAGGGGAAAAGCAGAGTGCCGTCAACGTGGCGGAAGGTCAAAAGGAAAAGGTGGTGTTGGAATCGGAGGCCTTGCGCCAGCAAGCCATCAACCAAGCAGAAGGTCAAGCCGCAGCCATCATTTCCGTAGCCGATGCCACCGCTGAGGGCATCAAAAAGATTGCCGAAGCCATTCAGTCTCCCGGCGGCATGGAAGCCGTTCAGCTGCGCGTAGCAGAGAACTTGGTGGAGCAGTACGGCAAACTGGCCAAGACCACCAACACCATGATTCTACCCGCCAATTTCGCCGACATGGGCTCCATGATTGCAGCCGCGATGTCCGTGGTGAAATCCAGCGGAAATGGACCATCAACAACGGTCACCCCAAGCAAATCCGCGAAGTAAATGGAACCCCACATCCTTTGGCTGGCCGCCGGCCTCTTGCTGATGGCCTTGGAAATGGCCTCCGGCGCCTTTGTGCTTCTGCCCATTGGACTGGGTGCAGCAACCACCGGGGCCGTGGTGCGGCCCGGTGTACCGCTATCCGTGAGCGCACAACTAGCCGTCTTTGGCGCTTTGTCTGTGGTGGCCCTGTGGCTGTTGCGCCCCGCGTTAAAGCGCTGGCTGCAGCAATCCCCCGACTCCTACAACGAACACGCTGGCCAAACGGTGGTGGTGGAATCGATCATTACCCACGCGGCGAGCGGCAGCACTGGAACGGTGAAGTACCGTGGATCGTCGTGGCAAGCCCGCGCGGCAGAACCCGACCAAGCGTTTGCACCCGGGAGTACCCCACGCATCGACTCCGTCGACGGAATTGTCTTGGTGCTGCGCCATTGACCCAACGACCTGCTTGAAGTCCCAAGCCCGGCCTTTGGCCGGGCTTTTTTGTGCGCCGCCGACGCGGCGCGTCGTCTTAAATATACCTTTAAAATACTGATTTTTAATTAATTGGAAAATTACTCAATAGACTGAGTAATTTTACTCAATGGATTGAGTAATTCCCTGGCAAGACTTCCTCCGCCTGGAACCGGCGGACTGGATGGTGTGAGGTGCGCGGCCAACCTTCCCTACGGGAGAGCCCAGCGCGGTGGGCCGAGATGATCAAAAGGGCCGCAGAACGGTTATAGCTCAAAGGCGAAGCCGCGCTCCATCAAGAGCGAGTAACGCTGCGGGTCAAAGCGGTAGAGTCGAGCCGGACGGTGGCGAACGGCGCGCTGGGTTTTCTCCAGCGGTTGGAGCAGGTTCATGGCCAAAATCTTCTTGCGGAAGTTGGCTTTGTCGAACTGGGTGCCCAAAATGGCTTCGTACAGGAGTTGGAGCTGGGCCAAGGTAAATTCCTCCGTGAGGAGCTCAAATCCAATGGGTTGGTGCCGTATGCGGTGCTGCAAATGGCTCAGGGCCACTTCCACAATGCGGGCGTGGTCAAAGGCCATGGTGGAAATCTTCTCGATGGGAACCCACTGCGCTTGGCTGGCCCATGAGCCCGGTTTGGGGGCGTATTGGCGGATGTCGATCAGGGAATAATAAGCGACGGTGACTACCCGGCCCATGGGGTGGCGGTCCACCCGCCCGAAGGTGTGAAGCTGCTCCAGGTAGATGTCTGGAAGGCCAGTGAGGTCGTGCAGAACGCGCAAGGAGGCGGCGTCGGTGTCTTCGTTGGGGTGCACCAAATCTCCCGGCAAGGCCTGAAAACCCTGGTAGGGATTGGCGCCGCGCTCAATGACCAAAATCTGCAGGTCCGTACCGTCGAATCCAAAAACGACGCAGTCTACGGAGATGCCAAAGTGGAAAAAGGAGTCCAACCGCTCGCGTTCGGCGGCCAGCGTCAGGGCTTGTTCGGGATCGTGGAAGGCGCTCATGGCAAATTAGGGCAGCTTAAAGGTAACCGATTCTCCCGAAGCGGCGGCATGCGGAATGACCCAGGCCCGATGCGTCCCGGTCAGAGGAAGCTCCTGACCCTGTGCATTGTAGCGCACCAAATCACGTGCAGAGACGCGAATTTCAGCTGTTTTCACCGCTCCCGGCTCCAAAGCCACTTGTACAAAACCCACCAAGCGTCGGCCCGGGCTCACCCCTTGACCGTTGGGCGCCAAGGATGCATAAACCTGCGCGGTCTCGACGGTTCGTACACTTCCCGAATTTTTCAATGCCACTCGAAAAACAACCTCCTGCACCTTCGAGGAGGCGTCGGACACCACCTCCGCAAAGGGAACGCCGTATTCAACCGTGCTGTAGCTCAATCCGTAGCCAAACGGGTAGGCCGGTGCGTTGGGAAGATCCGTCCAATGGGACCAAAAAACCTCCGCTTGGGGTCCGGGACGTCCGGTGGTGTACTGCCCCGCATAGGTGGGAATCTGCCCCACCGACCGCGGAAACGTCATGGGCAAACGCCCCTGCGGCTGCGCCTTTCCGCTCAACAACTGCGCTACGGCATTTCCGGACTGCGACCCCGGCTGCCAAACCCAAAGAAGCGCGCCCAACTGCGCCCGCAAATCGTCCGGCAGCAGCAAAGGGCGTCCGGCGAATACTACCGCCACCGTCTTGGGCTGCACGCGCAGAACGGCGCGTAAAAATTCCTCCTGCAATCCGGGCAAATTGGGCAACGCCCGGCTGCGCCCTTCGCCGGAGAGCAAGCCGTGCTCGCCTACGGCGACCACGGCTACCTCGGCTTGGGCGGCCGCCCGCAGGGCGGCGGCCCAACCGGAGGTATCGGTGGAATTGATGGCCAATTCGGCGTGAAACGCCTCCGTCCCCGTCCAGCCGACCGGTCCCCGACGGGTCACCAAGCGGTCTTGCCAGAGGGGGCGCAGGCCCTCTTCCAGGGAAACGGCCGAATTCGGGGTTGCCTGCGCGCGCCAATTGCCCAACGGACCGTTTTTCTCTTGCGCCATGGGGCCCACCAACGCCACCCGCGTTTGGGTGGAAAGGGGCAGCAAAGAGCGGTTTTCCAACAAAACAAAAGACTTGATGGCCGCTTCCAGGGCCAGCGCGGTAGGGTCTTCAGAAGCCGGGGTGTTGGGCGACGCCTTGCGCAACGAAGACGATGTCAGCGAGGCGCCGGCAGGCGCCGAGCGCTTGCTGCTTTTGGCTCCCTTACCGCCTTTGCCGCGGAACTGCTGCAGGTAGTGGGCGTCCATCAGGCCCAACGAAAATTTCACGCGCAAAATGCGTCGAACCGCATCGTCCACCACGGATTCCGAAACCTTGCCGGTGCGCACCAGCTCCACCAGAAACTGGGTGTAGCCCGACGACTCCATGTCCATGGAGCATCCCGCTTTCGCGGCCAACTCGGAGGCATGCCGAAGGTCCACCGCGTGTCCGTGGGCCACCATTTCCACGATGGATCCCCAGTCCGACACCACAAAACCCGGAAACTTCCAGGCGTCGTTCAAAATACGCGGAACCAGTTCCGGATGTGCGGTGGCCGGGGTGCCGTTGACGGTGGTGAAGGCGTTCATGAAGGTGGCTACGCCGGCGTCTGCCGCCGCCCGGAAGGGCGGCAAAACGGTGTTCCACAAGGTGTAGTCCGAAAAGTCCACCGTGTTGTAGTCCCGACCGCCTTCCACAAATCCGTAGCCCGCAAAGTGTTTGGCGCAGGCAGCTAGGGCCCCCGGGCTCTTCAAGCCGCGCGGCAAGTCTGCCCCCTGGAATCCTTGAACGCGCGCTTCCGCCGCGCGCGCACCCAGCCAGGGATCCTCACCGGCGCCTTCCATGACGCGGCCCCACCGAGGATCGCGCGAGACGTCCACCATCGGGGCAAAGGTCCAATTCAAGCCATCCGCCGTGGCTTCCAGGGCTGCCGCGCGCGCCGTGCGGCGCATCAAATTCAAGTCCCAACTGGCGGCCTCCCCCAAGGGGATGGGAAACTGGGTACGGTAGCCGTGCACGACGTCGGAGCCAAAAAGCAGGGGAATGCCCAGGCGTGTTTCCGCAACGGCGACGGTTTGTAGGGCCCGCACTTGGCTGGGGCCTTGGACGTTGAGGACGGAGCCCAAGCCTCCGGCGCGCAGGAGGCGCACCTTGGCGGCGGCGTCCGTGGCGGTGGGCTGCGGGCCGGTGGCGTCCCAAAAACCGTTGTACTGATTCATTTGTCCCACCTTCTCTTCCAGAGTCATCATCGCCAAAAGCGAATCAACGCGCACGTCGACGGGTTTAATTTGTGAAAATGCGGGAAACGAAACAGCTAAGGTGCTGATAAACAGCATTCCACCAAAAAACACACGACAATTTTGAATCAGGGAGCGTGTCATGGCATGCACGGGTTCAAAAGGGGTTAAAACGGTTCGAATGAGGGCCAAGGAGCAGCGAAATGCGGAAACGATGGACCGTCGGGCCAGAGAATATTACAGCGGTTGGTAGGTGAAGGAGCGGATCACCACCTCGTAGTTTTGGCCGCCGGTGGGGCCCTGGTTTTGGTCCTGCATCAGCCACAAATTCATGCGGGCGTTGGTGGTGGCACCCGGCGCGGGAATGATGATGGGAGCGCTGGTAATGCCGCCTTCCTGCTTCACGCGGGCCGGATTATTCAAATCAAATTTCCAGGTGGCGATGACGTTGTTGGCCGACTTCGGCCCCAGGTAGCTGGTCCACGTGATTTCCTCCGGTGCCCAGCGGAATTCGTGGGTGGTGGGCTGGGTACGCGCTGCCTCCGGCAGCGCGTGGCCACGCGTGCGTTCGGGGTTGAAATTCCCAAACCAAACCGGCTGCACGCT
>CAYXHJ010000082.1:0-7298 GCA_964464855.1 uncultured Owenweeksia sp.
CAATAAACCGGCTCACCCTTATCGTAAAACTCCTTTTGGTTCAAAATGGTGTCAATCGCCACGGTGGTCTTACCGGTCTGACGGTCACCAATGATCAATTCTCGTTGACCGCGTCCGACGGGAATCATGGCATCGATTGCCTTGATACCGGTCTGCAACGGTTCGTTAACGCGCTGACGGTAGATTACACCCGGAGCCTTGCGCTCCAAAGGCATGTTGAAACGCTGCCCTTCAATCGGCCCTTTGCCGTCGATGGGATTACCCAACGTATCAACGACACGGCCCAACATGCCTTCACCCACTTCAATGGAGGCAATAACGCCGGTGCGCTTCACCGTGGCTCCTTCTTTGATGCCTTCAGCGGCACCCAACAATACAATACCGACGTTGTCCTCTTCCAAGTTCAACACGATACCGCGGAGGCCCGTTTCAAATTCAACCAATTCACCGGATTGCGCATTTTGCATGCCGTAAGCACGGGCAATACCGTCGCCTACTTGCAGGACCGTTCCAACTTCTTCCAGTTGGGACTCGGAAGCAAATCCGGACAATTGCTGGCGAAGAATCGCCGAAATCTCTGCAGGTTTTACGTCTGCCATGGGGTTCGATTTAGAGGTCTGCGATGTACAAGTTGTTCTCAAACTGGCGCTTTAATCCACGCAAGGAGCGCGCCACCGTAGCGTCCACTTGGCGGTCACCCACCCGAACCACTACGCCGCCGATCAATTCCGGCTGAACTTTTTCATTCAATTCAACATGCGCCGCTCCACTGGCTGCCAATTGAGCCAACAGTGCCGCGCGCTGCGAATCGTTCAACGGTGCTGCGCTGGTTACAGAAGCACGCACAATATTCTTTTCGGACAAATACAAGTCCGTATATTTTTCTAGAATCGCCACCAGATGCGCTTCGCGTCCGTGCTTGATCACCAAGTTCACAAACAGCACCATCAAGGGACTCAGCTGCTGAGAGAACGTTTCCTTGAAGGCATCCAATTTCTGGTTCGGCTTGATCACCGGACTCTTCAGAAGCGCACGAAACTCGCGGCTGTCCTTTTCTACGGCCAACAGGAATTCTGCATCGGCTTTCACCAAATCCAAAACTCCCTGTTCCCGTGCTAAGTCCAAGAGAGCCTTAGCATACCGACTCGCGGCGCGCAACGTGCTCATGGGATCAATTCAGTTTTACGTCTTCCAAAGCGCGATCCACCATAGCCGCTTGGGCCTTGGCATCACTCAACTCAGCGCGCAAGATGCGCTCGGACATTTCTACGGCCAATTGCGCTACCTGGTTTTTCACCTCGGTCATGGCGGCCATCTTTTCCATGTGGATTTGTTCGCGGGCGATTTCCAAGACTTTGGAGGCTTCCGCTGAGGCCGTGGCCTTGGCGTCCGAAACCGTCTTGTCGCGAATCTCACGGGCTTCTTTCAAAATACGCTCCCGCTCTTCGCGGGCCTCTTTCAAAAGCTGCTCGTTGCTGGACTGCAAAGCGGCCATTTCCGCACGGGCAGCATGAGCCGCCTTCAGTGCATTGTCAATGGAAGCCTCACGGTCTTTTACCGCGGCCAAAATGGGCTTCCACGCCAAGCTGCGCAGCAAGACCACCAGGATGAGAAAAGTGAGCGTGGTCCAAAAAATGAGACCTAGGCCCGGAGTTACTAAATCCATGCTCGGAAATTTGAACGGTTGGAATTGATTCCATAGCGACAAGCCTGCGACCCCGAAGGGCCGCAGGATGTGCTATACGAGACGTCGAATTACTTCAAGAACGAAACGACGATGCCGAACAAACCAGCACCTTCGATAAAGGCGGCGGAAATCAGCATGGCGGTTTGAATCTTGCCCGAAGCTTCCGGTTGGCGAGCAATGCCCTCCATTGCGGAGCCACCGATGCGGCCGATGCCGAGTCCTACACCCAATACAGCGAGTCCAGCTCCAATTGCAGCGATACTACCAGTCATGTTTGTGATTTTTAAAGTGAAACAACAGAAATAAAAAGTTAATGAGCCCCTTCGTGACCGTGGTCGTGGCTGTGGTCTTCCAAAGCCGTTCCGATGTACAACGCAGACAGCGTCGTGAACACGAAGGCCTGCAAGGCAGCAACCAACAATTCAAGAGACGAGATGAACAGGGACAACAAAATCGACGCAGGAGAAACCCATACGGTCTCCAAGATGAACACCAACGAAACCAAACTCAATACAATGATGTGTCCGGCCGAAATGTTGGCAAAAAGTCGAATCATCAAAGAGAATGGCTTGGTGAACAACCCAATAAATTCAACAACCGCCAAAAGGGGGCGAAGCGCTACAGGAACACCGGGCATCCAAAAAACGTGCGCCCAATAATCTTTGGTGCCGTTGACATTCGTCAGAATAAAAGTTAACACAGCCAAAACCAGCGTCACGGCAATATTGCCCGTTACATTGGCGCCACCCGGGAAAAACGGTACCAAGCCCAACAAGTTGTTCAACCAAATGAAGAAGAACAACGTCAACAAATAAGGGGTAAAACGGTCCACGTGCTTGGGGGCAATGTACACCCGAGCGATTTCGTCGCGTACAAAAAGCACCAAAGGCTCAACAAAACCAGCCATTCCCGTAGGCGCCTTGTTGGAACCCACTTTCTTGTAGTGACGCGCGGTGCCGACAAAAATCAACAACAACAAAGCAGCAACTACGAATAGTGAAACCACGTTCTTGGTGATGGAGAGGTCGATCAGGGTTCCGTGGTGTTCGTCGCCAGCGAAATGAATCTTTTCGTGGTGGTTGACAAAAGACATTCCGTTGCGCTCAACAACTACTTTTCCAGAATTGTCGTGGTGAAACTCGGCACTGGAAAAGGTCACCAACCCGTGGTCCGTCCACAAAATAATAGGGAGATCAATGCTCACGGCGTGGCCGTTCCAGTCCATCAAGTGCCAGCTGTGGGCATCCTTGATGTGGTGCATGATCATTTCCGTCGGGTCGAATTTCGACTCTTCCGCAGCGGGGGCAGAAGCGTGGTCCGCCTCTGAGTGCGCTGATGCCCAAGCGCTTCCGGCGGTTGCCAGAAGTGCAAATGCAATAAATCCAAGGGTTTTGATCTTGATCATGCGCCGTTCTAAATGCGCGGCAAAATTACGCACAAAACAGGAGAATTCCTACCGTCTTCTGAGCAACCGCACCAAGACCACCGTTTCTACGGCAATTTGGGCCACAAAAAGTCCCACAAACACCAGGGCGTCTGTGCGGTAACCCTCTGGCTTTCGCAGGGCAAGGGGCAATACTACTACACCCAAACCCAGCAACATACGCACCAAAGAAAGGGCCATGTACACCATTCCCGCTTTGTCCGGATCGCGTTCCCAAAATCGTTGGGTTACCCAAACCAAACCAATCCCCATGACCAATAAGTAGACATCACCCAATCCGTAATAGGTGTTCCCCATGCCGGCAGAGACTAAATAATGCAAGACCGCCGTCAGCGGATAAAGCGCATACAGGTACTTCATTTTATTGCTTGTATTTCACGAATGATCCAAACCAGGGCCAACACTACCCCCAGCAGCGTGAGTCCTACCGTTCCCCAAGGAGACCAACCCCAATGGTCGTCGGTCCATGTTCCTAAGTAGGCAAAAAGGCCAATGATGGCGCCCATTTGAAAAGCCGCCCCAAGGAAACGAAGGAATGGGTTCAAACGGCTTTTTTATCGGTGTTTACTGGAACTGCAGCGTCGGAATCGCTCAACGTGCGCACCACAGTGGTCATGGCACACTGTCCGGCAAACTCGGCACCGGGTTCAACCGCCAATTTTCCCGTAACTACGTCTGCGTGAACCTTGGAAGTGGCTTGCAGCATCAACAAACCCTTGATGTGTAGTTTTCCTTTGAAGGAGCCGCCAATGGTTGCCTCTGCACAGTGCACTTCACCTTCCACCCAGCCTTTGTCTCCAATCACCAGTTTACCGGCAAGTTTTAAGTTTCCTTTGATCCGACCGTCTACGCGAACGTCTCCCGTAGACTGAATGTCGCCCACCAGGTCTGTCCCTGCCAAAATCCGGTTGCTGATTTGCGGGTTGTCGGATTGGGTTTTGGAATTCATCAAGGCCATGGAATCGAATTTAGTTGGGTCCGGACTCACCCAATGCGGTTAAAAAATTTTGCGCTTGGGTTGCTTCCGGTGAATTGGGGTGATCTTTTACTACGTTTTTCAATGCAGAAATATACGCCTTTTCTCCTTGTAACTTTCCCACACACAAGG
This sequence comes from uncultured Owenweeksia sp., assembly GCA_964464855.1. GTDB lineage: Bacteria > Bacteroidota > Bacteroidia > Flavobacteriales > Schleiferiaceae > CAMDTE01. The sequence continues at coordinate 4,240 of CAYXHJ010000082.1, forward strand.
CATTGAGCAGCGCCGGCTTGGCGCCCAGAGTTGCTGCCTGAGGCAAGATTTGGAGGGCCTCCTGCGGTTTTCCTTGCGCAAACGCCGCCAACGCGCGCTCGTAGGCAGCAACCACCGGATCTACCGGTTCTACTTCCACCGTGTTTTCGCCGCGAGCCTTGCGCGAAAGCGAATGCTCTGGAAAGCGCTGCAACAATGTCTTTAGGGCTTCATCGGCCCGCAACGGCTGCTTGTTTTGCGCATACATTCGGCTGAGCGCAAACCACACCAACGGTTCTTCTGGATAATTCTTGGAGCCGTATACTTTAATCCAGTCGTTGTAAACCGTTAGGGCTTCATCCATGTCGCCTACTTCATCCCGGTAAATAGCACCCAACCGAACGCGGCTTTTGCGCAGTTGGGCGCGAACCGAATCGCGCGCACTTTCGGTCTTCGGAACTTGAGCGATGTACGCTTCCGCATTGTACCGTTGTTCCCCCGACGGTTCGGATGATTTTAGGCCGTCGGACTCCTCCCCTGAATTTTCGGAACTGCTGCCGTCTGCAAAACCGGATGCCGCAGATTTCCACTTCCAATTGTCCGCATCGGGCCGATCCCCCCACCTCCGCGTAAACGTGGCCACGGATGCTGCGCGAATCTGCGGGTTGTAAAAAAGCCACGCATTCCCGCCGCCACCGGCCGCCGGTCCGGCATCGGCCAGCAAGGCGCTGCGTTCTGCATTCATTCGGGCAATTTCATCCGCGCGGCGATCTGCCTCTTGCTTTTTGGCGTCCGCCAATCTCAATTGCCCTACGTACTGCGTAAAAAAGCGTTGCAATTCGCCCGGATTCATGTCCGACAATTGGAGTAAACTGTCTTGCAGTGCTCCGTAATTCAATTCCGCAACCAATCGATTGAGTGCGGACCGACGTTTCGCCCATTCTGACTTCAGTCGATGACCCTCCGGCAAAAGCTGCACTGCTGAATCAACATCCAGCTGCGCTTGCGGATAATTTCGGTCTTCAAAATAGATTTGGCCGCGCGCCGCATGGGCCAATCCTTTTTGCTCCGGCTGAGTGGAGCTGAGCGAAATACTTGTTCCAAAGGCCTCCGTAGCCAGGGCGCGCTTTCCCGATTGCAAATAAATCTGAGCGATGGCGTAGTACACCTGGCCCCGGTATTGGGCGTTCTTGCTCTCCTTGGCCAATTTTTTTAAGGTAGCTATTCGCTTTGCTTCCGACTGTCCGTTGGACTGAAGCAGCGCGGCACGCAAGGTAGATTCAACCACCAGGGTATACTCCAGTGGCGTTCCTCGGGAACACCGGCGGTAGGCCTGCGCGGCGAGTTCCGAATCGTCCATTTTTTGTGCAATCTGGCCCGCCAAAAAGTACCATCGAGCGGCGGTGGGGCCGTTGACGTCTTGTGCTGCTTTAAACAGTGCGTCTGCAGCCTCGTCGTAGCGTTTTTCTTTGAGGTGAACCTGGGCCCAAACCGCCTGCACGTGCGGTTTTAATGAGCGCATTAGGTCTGGATCGCGTTCCAATTCTTCCAAGAGGTTGGCCGCTGCAAAGGCATTGCCCTGTTCTGCATACAAACGAGCAGTGGCCCATTTAGCCTTTTGCGCGGCCGGCGTTTTGGGCGCATTCCGCAAGACCTGACCATAGGCTTCCATCGCCTTATACGGCTGACCGGAGGCCCCGTAAGCATCTCCCATCAAGAGATACGCATCGAAAACCGCTTTGTTTTTCTGGCGGCCGCCAACCATCATGCTGTGTTCCTGAATGGCTTTACCTGCTTTCTCAATGGCCCGACGCGCCGCCGATTCGTTCCCCTGCAAGGCCGCTTTGGTGCGACCCGGATATACCGGTAAAAAATCGTCTACCGCGTCCTTGTGGTTTTTTTCCGCTTGCCGTTGCGCCTCCACAAGTGCTTCGCGCCCATTGAACAACACATTAAAATGAGCCGTTGTGCGGTGGTAAAAGCGGTTGGGTGCCTTATCTACCGACCGGCTGCAGGCCCCAGTAATCAGGGCCAGGCCCAATAGGCCAACGGGGATCCATTTCACGACAGAGGAGTAACGCACGAGACTGCAAAGTTATTTTAAATGCCCCTGCGGGGATGTCTATATTTGTTCTGTGGCAAAAAAGCGTTGGAAACAGATCAAGAAAGAGCTGCTCCACAAGTACCGCGTGGTCTTGGTGGACACCCAAACCTTTGCCGAACGATTTTCGTTTACCCTTTCCGGGTTCAATGTCTTTCTGGCCGTCGGAACTTCAGTGGTTTTATTGGTGAGTATGACCCTATTCTTGATTGCGTACACCCCGCTGCGCGAATACATACCGGGTTATGCGTCCACCAAACTTCGGCGTGAAGCGTTGCATTTAACCACCCAAGTGGACTCGCTCGAGTCCTTGGTTGATTACCACGAGCAGCAATGGAGTACGGTTCGACGACTGCTTACCAACGAGCCCTTGCCGGACAGTGTGGTTTCGGAAGCACCGTCTGCACAAGCAGACCCCAGCAAGTTAAAGGCATCGGCTTCTGAACAAAAGTTCCGCGAGCAACAAGAAATTCAGGATCAATACCGTTTGACCCGACGTCCAAGCGGTCAGGAAAAAGCAAGCTTGATTCCGCCTGTTGCAGGTACGTTGGTAGAAAAATATGCACCAGCCCGCGGTCACCTCGGCGTAGATTGGTCCGTTCCCACCGGAACAACGATAAAATGTGCCCTTGATGGAACTGTCGTACAAGCGGACTGGAGTCCTGACTTGGGCCACTTTCTCTGGGTTCAGCACGCCAACAACCGTTTAACCTTTTACAGCCAGAATGTGCAGGTGTTGAAAAAAAAAGGTGCGCGCGTTCGGGCCGGAGAAGCATTGGCCATCAGTGGAAAAGGTCTCAAAAACTCCTCCGCAACGGTGCACTTTGAGCTTTGGGTGAACGGACAACCCGTCAATCCATTGGTGTACCTTCCCTAATTGATGAATTGGAAAACGATGACTGCAAAAGAATGGGCCGCAAAAGCATTTGCCGCATGGATTCACCGCAAAAATCAAAAGTGGATTCAAAATCCAATTGAA
>CAYXHJ010000083.1:0-625 GCA_964464855.1 uncultured Owenweeksia sp.
TACGAGGCAGGTGCCGTCCCCTTAAATAGATTTCTCGATTCCGAATAGCACATCCCCAGAGGACGCCAGGTGATCGCGTCAAATAGGAAACACAGAGGCTGCGGGGGTGCGCTGTTCCGAATTTAGAGGCAATGCGGTGGTTTGGTACTTGCCCCGTTCCCGGACGCACTTTCCCCGGAGCCCTTGTGTTTCAATGGGATTTATTCGAGCAGACGCCGGCGCTAATTGAATGATGATCAAGGAGGTACTCACAGACGTTGGGCACGGCGCTTCTTAGACCAAATTACCCATTAAACCGCTGCTTTTCAGGGCCTTAATCTGGCCCTTACAACGAAAATATTTTTTAAACGTGATAGAAATCTATCATCTTTTCGCCTTTTTTTAATTTTTTCGTCGGCCCGACGGTCCCCCAATTTCGCACGTCACACCAGCTCATGGGCTAGGGGCACGAATTAGTCGCTTGCGCCAAGAACACCGGGCATTATTGCGACTATTTGGTCCGACTAGTTGTCTATTGGAACCGATTTGTTGACTGTTGTGCTTGACTTAGCAACCCAAACAGCCAACTTATTCGACCGAAAGGTTGACTTATGGACCGGCATAAATAAGAACTCGACGCACCGTC
>CAYXHJ010000083.1:635-7287 GCA_964464855.1 uncultured Owenweeksia sp.
CGGGCTCATAACCCGAAGGTCGTAGGTTCGAGTCCTGCCCCCGCTACACCGAAAAAAGCCAGTCAAAATCGACTGGCTTTTTTGGTTTTTATCTTGAGGATAAAGTCGTCGGGACGCCAGTCTACCCCCGCTTCCCGTTCAAGAACACCCCCAAACGCGTGCGGCGCACGCCCCATTCGTAGGTGGCCAAACTGAAACCCACGGAAACGGCCACCACCAGCAAAAACTTCGCCCCCGGCCACCACGCATCGGACCCCAGCAACCCCGGCAGCAGGCACACCACGGGCAGGTGCACCAGGTACACCCAATAGGAGGCGTCCACCAGGTACCGCACGCGGGCCGACGGTTCCCCGAAATAGCGCAAGAAGAGCGCCAAGAAGCCAAAAACCAGCAAGCCGCTGGAGATTGCCTCCAAGGCCTGGGTCAGTGCGCCCACGTGCCACCCCCACGGGCCGTCCGACGCATACAAAACCGCGTTCAACGCCAAACCCAGCCCCAACTGACTCCACGGATGCTTGCGAAAGGCCTCCAACAACCCCTGGCGATGAACCGTCCAGCCGAGTGCAAAGAAGGCTCCGTACAGCACAAAGGGAATCCACGAATCCCGGTTCGACAGCAACCACCAGCCATCCGGCATTCGCGGGGTGGGAACACCGGTCAAGTCCAAGACCACAAAGGCGGCCGCATACCCGCCCAAGAGCACCGCAGACCGCGTCCCGAACGAATTCAATAGACGGGCTACACCTCGGCCCCAGGAGGCGGGAGTTGGGAAGCGTTTGGCCAACAACAGAATCGCCCACGCCAGGAGCGCATATCCGAGCAAATGGTAGAGAAACCAAAGGTGAAAGCCCGGCCCCACGGAAGAAACGCCGTTCAAGCGGGTGGCGCCCAGTAGGTGCCGCACCGGAAGCCAACGGTCGGAGGTGAACACCAAAACCACGCGGCCCCAGGGATTTGGGTCGGCGCGCAGGGCGCGAAAACTGTAGACAGACGCGGCCACCATCAACGGGCCCAAAACGGCAAAAAAGGCCAAAAAGGGCAGCAAAATGCGCTGGAGCCGGTTTTTGAGGAAGCCGCGCGCACCGCGCTTGGCCGCCAACAATGCGCCCAAGTAGCCCGCTACCCAATAGAAAAGGGGGAGTCGGAAAGAATGCACAAAATCCCAGACCCAATCCAGCGCGGGCCAGGCGTTGGCGGGGTCCTTGAAAGCCCAGCCGGGCCCCGGCTTCCACGAGTTGTAGACCAAGCTGGCGTGGAGGATGACCCCCAGGAACATCATGGACGCCCGAAGGGCGTCCAGCGCCGCCAGGCGCGGGGCCACACGCGGCTCCTCGCGCGGCTCCTCGCGCGGCTCCTCGCGCGGCGTCCCGAGCGCGGCGTCAGCGCCGTGGGGGGCTGAAATGGGGTTGGTGGGCAATTCCGATGACACGATGCACACAATCCAAGGCACATGGAACCGTCGGACCGCGGTGCAAAGGTGCGGCACACACCCTCAAAAACAACGTACCTTAGTTGGATGACCGCAGACGAACGCATGGCCCAAATGACTTTGGCCGCTATTTACCCCCTGTACCTCGCCAAAATTGAGAAAAAGGGCCGCAGCCGGGCGGAGCTGGACGAAATCCTGCAGTGGATCACGCAACTGGACGCCGACGGTCTTGCGCGCGTGCAACAGGAAAAATGGACCTTTCAGGAGTTGTTTGACCGCGTGGAGCTGCATCCCAACGCCGCGTTGATTACGGGCGTCATCTGCGGCTACCGCGTGGAGAACATCGAGAATCCCGTCTCCCAAAAAGTGCGCTACCTGGACAAAATTGTGGACGAATTGGCCAAAGGGCGGGCCGTGGAGAAGATCAAGCGGCAAGCGCAGCGGTAGCCAATGGTTAATTGGCCATTTCCAACTACTGTTCGTCGCTGCTAAAAGAAAAAGTAATACACCAACGCCTGCGTGCGCCGCACTCCATCAAAACGGTACACCAACCGGCCGGAGGCGTCGTAAAGGCGGTCTCCATCCCAGCGCGCCAACAACCGGCCCGAGGCGTCGTACCACCGGTCGCCCTCCGTGCGCCCCAGCAGTTTGCCGGATGACGTGTAGAGCCGTTCGCCGTCCAGCCTGCCCAACAGAGCGCCCGACGCCCCGTACACGTGCGTGCCGTCCAAACGCCCGGTGTAGCGGCCCGTCTCCGAATACAGTCGGTCTCCGTCCCAACGCGCCGTAAAACTCCCGGAGGACGAATAAATGCGTTGGCACCAAGCGGTTGTGGGAGCGGCCATCAGGCACAATGCGAACAAAAATTGCTTCATGGGGTGAAGTTAAGAAAAAACGCTACCTTTAGGTAAGTCCCACAAAATGAAGACCATGCAAACGTCTGTCCCCGTGAACCACCGCACCGCAGTGTACTCCCGCCACCGCCCGTCCGCACGCCAACAATGGGCCCACGCATCCCGGTGTGGGGCGTTGGTCGTTTTGTTGGGAATCCTGTGGGGCATGGGCGTTCCGGCGTCGGGCCAAACTTCCGGCGGACCGGACGCTTACGGCTACACGTGGAAAACGTCGGCCCATCCCACCGCTCCCCCGGCCTACCAATGGGTAGACATCAGCGCGCGCGGCACGGAAGTGGACGGCTTGGCGGACGACAACATCAAGGGCCCGTACGCGCTGCCTTCCGGCTTTCAGTTTTACTGGTACCCGGTGACCCAGTTTTACATTGGAAGCAACGGATACATCAACTTTACCGGCGCCAACCTGGCGGCCCCATTTCCGGCGTCGGTACCGCTGGCCTCCGGCGGCAACAACTGGATTGCGGGCCACATGGCGGATTTGAACTTCGACGGTGCCAACAACCCAGCCACCTGCTACTACCTCGCCAACGCAGACTCCCTCATTGTAAGCTTCATCAACGTGCCGTACTGGAACGTAACCGCCGGCTATACCGGAAGCAACACCTTCCAAATCATTTACTTAAAAGCCAGCAAGCACATCCACATCAACTACCAGTCCATGAGCGCGGGCATCACGCCGCTGCCGGTGGATTGCGTAACCGGCATTGAAAATTCAACGGGCGCCTTGGGGTTGGCCTCGCATTTGGACGCGGTTCCGGCCAACCAATCGGCCGTGCGCTTTTACTACCCCAGCAACGTAACCTACGCCGTGACGGACGGCGGAATCCACTGGAACCACGATCCGCGGGACCGAGGCTATTTTGTGCCGGTTGGACCCACCGGACACCCCATCAAAACCAACATCAAAAACTACGGCAACCAACCGCTGGGCACCTCCACGGTAACGGATACGGTCTATTCCTTTGGTACCGTCATCAACGGCGGCAACGCCGCCGTGCCTGGGCTGGTGGCCGGCGAAGACACCACGGTCACCTTTTCCAACCTGCTGTACGCCACCTTCCCCGGTGCGCTGACGGTAGCAACGCGCTTGCAAGGCATCCCGGGAGACATGGTGCCGTCGAACAACCGAAAAACCCAAAAGGTAGTAGCCGTCCAAACCTCCCCCACTGCCCCGTATTTCCTGGATTATTCGGACCAAAGTGCCAACGGCGTGGGCCTGAGCTGGAACGGCGGAAACGGCGGAATTGCGGTGTACTACGCGCCGCCCCAATACCCGGTTAAAATCAACGGAGCCCAGTTTTTCCATACCGGAAACGGTACGCCCGCCGTCGGCTTCTCCGCCATGCTCTACGACGACAACGGCCCCAACGGCGGCCCCGGAACGCGCCTGGATTCGGTGTTTGTGCAGCCTGGAAACGTTTTACTGAATGCCTATACCGCGGTGGTTTTCAACCCCGCCAGCGGCCCCATTTACAAGACCTCCGGGGGCGTGTACCTGGTCTGGTACATGGGCGGCAACGGCATCACGCTGGCTCGGGACAACACCGTGCCCATTTCCGGTCAATCCTACGAAGTATTGGGCAACGCTTGGGCAGAATACCGCGACCGCTGGACGGAAGACTTTTTGATGAGTCTTTCCGTGTCTGCAGCGCCCCTTCCCACGGCACAGTTCGGAATAGACAGCAGCGCCGCACCTGTGCTGGCCTTTACGGACCTCAGCCTCAACAATCCCACGTCTTGGTTGTGGACTTTTGGCGACGGCGGCACGTCGAATCTGCAGAACCCCACGCACACCTACGCTGCCAACGGCCCGTACAGCGTATGCCTGACGGCCACCAACACCCACGGATCGCACACCACGTGCAAGAACTTGAGCATCAAAAATATTGGGCTGGACGAGCGGCACAGCAACCGATTGCAGTTGGCACCCAATCCTGCCCGCCAGGCGGTTTGGATCCGCGGCATGGGAGAAGGTGCAACGGTTGGATGGACCGTCACCAACGCCCTGGGGCAAGTGGTGCATAAAAATCCGGTGTGGAACGGCACGGAATGGCAGCTTTCCACCGCGGGCTGGCCGGCGGGCACCTACTGGATCAATGCCGTTGCGGAAGACGGACGCACCTTTCGCGGTTTCTGGGTACAGCAATAACCCCTACCGGATACAACCTGTAATGTTGATCGCCGACCCCCTCGCGGGGGAATGAGCAGGAGCCGCCGTGCTCAAATCCACCCCTGCTCCACCGCGGCCTTCACCAGGCCGGCCGTGTTGCGTACCCCTGCTTTGGCCAGGATGCGCTTGCGGTGGGTGTCCACCGTCTGCACGGAAATGAACATCTTTTCCGCAATGTCCTTGCTGGTGGCCCCTTGAACCACATATGCCAACACCTCGCGCTCGCGCTTGCTGAACAAGGGTTGCGGAACCTCGGCATCCGGAATCTGCCACTGCGGAAGTCGGGACGACGCGTGCACGTTTTCGTACGAAGGATGACCTTCCAAGCCAATGAAGGACAGCACCGACGGTCCATTCATTTTGAGGTGCGAGATGTCCGTGTGCACCCCAATGGACCGCACTACGGTATTGTTCTCGTCCACCTCCACGGCCACCGCTTGGTGCAACAAGCGCGCGTAGCTGCCGTCGGCCCGCCGAACGCGGTAGTCGTACCGCATTTTGTACCGAAAAATTTGCTCGGAATCCAGGGTTTGCAGAAAGCGCAATACCGTGTCTTCGTTCCGAATAAAAGAAGCCATGTCTTCCGGGTGGATCAGGCTCAAGAAAAACTCCATGCTGTACTCCCGGGCGGGGTACCCCATTACGCGCTCCACAGACGCGCCAACGTGCTCCAAAATTCCGGTCTGTACGTTGAACAAAAAGTCGTAGTAGTCGCCCACGGAAAAGAGCATGTTCAAGGCCTGCTGGGCCTTTAAAAAGCCGAAGTCCGACGGCACGCGTTTGGCGTAGTCTTGCGAACTCCACAGCCGGAGCATATCGTCCTTAAAATCCGGTAATGCCATAACAAAACGAGCCGATTTCGATACCGAAAAATAGGTAGGAACCACCTGCCCGACGCACCGTCGGGTTCAAATTGTCCCAAATAAGACATGCCGATTAACCCGTTGAAAATCAGCAAAACGCTAGCCGATCAGCTCCCTACTTTAGACTGAAGTTAATCGGAACGGAGTAGCGCAGATTGACCGGTTTTCCATCCACCGTAGCCGGTTTCATGCGGGGGAGCATCTTCATCACGCGCAAGGCCTCTTTATCCAACAATGGATCCACGGAGCGCTCTACCCAAACTTCGTCCGCGTAACCTTTTGTGTCAATCACGAAAGCAATCCAAACCTTTCCCTGAATGACTTTTTTCCGGGCTTCTTCCGGATACCGCACGTTGCGCACGATCAAGGTGCGGATCATTTGGCTGAGGCATGCGAATTGTTCTGCGCGGGTGCTTCCCGCACGCTCGCATCCGGGGTAAATGGGAAGGGTGTGTACTTGGTCAACCTTGAACCCAGTACGGACCGAGCTGTCGGTAGCCGTACCGGAGGTAGTCGTGTCCCGATCGGTCGACGTAAAGGACTCGATTGGGTCCTTCTGTCCTCCGATTTCTGGAATCGATGCGTCCTGGGCCTGTACGTACAAACCGGCAACCAATAGGACGACCGCCGTTCCAAAGGCCCCTACGGCCTTGTTTTTTAATTCTGCATACATGTTCTCTAAATCTAGTGCGTTGGTAATGCCGAAGATAACCAAAATGGGTATATTCGTTGTGTTCTTAAGGTAACCTCTTGATTATGAAATTGAATTTATTTGAGCGCATCGTTTTGGGAATAGGCTTGGCCTCCATTGTACTCTTCTTGATTGCCACTTTTGGCCCGCTGAAGACGTACCGGGAAACGTTCCGCATCCTGATGATTTTGTCTTTGGGCGCGTACATCGTCTATACCTATTTGCTGCAAAACAAAGAATCCAACGACCGCGCGGAACTGGAGTCCCAAATTGCCTCGTTGGAAGCCAACAACCGCGCCTTGGAACAAGCTAAAGCGGAGACCGACACGCAGTTAGCAGCCGCGCAAAGCGAATTGCAGGGATTGCGCGCCGCCTTGGCCAATGCGGGAGTTGAAGTTCCTGCGTCTGCCGTGGGCGCCGCAAAAGGCGCAAAAGCAGCTGCTCCCAAAAAAGCGGCGGCCGCGAAGAAGCCGGCTGCCAGCAAGAGCACAGTTGGCGCTGCCAAAAAAACCGCTGCAGCTGCCGCTGCTAAGAAACCCGCTGCCGCTGCCAAGAAACCCGCTGCAGCAGCCAAGAAACCCGCTG
>CAYXHJ010000084.1:0-7276 GCA_964464855.1 uncultured Owenweeksia sp.
CCGCTGCCGTCGCCTTGTGGATGCGCAGCGCCCATGGGGTTCAACGTTTTTCCGTAGCCAACTCAGCCTCCGTGCGCTACGCCTTGCGCAGCAGCACGGCGCACCGTGGGCTTTGGAACGCGGAATGGCAGGCCAATCGCGGCACGGCAGGAATCGACGGCAGCACCTCAACGGCCTTGGGTGCGGCCTGGGCAGACGGCAAACCCACCGCTTTCCTCACCGGTGAGCTCAGTTTCTTTTACGACGCCAATGCGTGGTTTCATCCCCACGTACCCAATCATTTTGCCGCAGTGGTGCTGAACAACCGCGGCGGCGGCATTTTCCGCCTCATCGACGGTCCGTCCCAAACGGGCCGATTGGCGGAGGATTTTGAAGCACAACACAACCGCAGCGTGCTGCCTTGGGCCCGGGAAATGGGCTGCACAACCTACACGGCATCCACCGTGGAAGCCTGGGAGAACCTCTTGGCCTCCGATGTGTTGTTGTCACAGGAACACCCCGTGGTGGTGGAGTTGACCACCCACCCGGAACAATCAGAAATTCATTGGAAATCACTAGCGTTATGAGTCAATTCGCCTGGACCCCCATCAAAGAATACTCGGACATCAAGTTTGAGTTTTTTGAAGGAATCGCCAAAATCACCATCAACCGTCCGGAAGTCTACAATGCATTCCGTCCGGAAACCAACATCCAAATGCTGGAGGCCATGGACATTTGCCGCGAACGTCAAGACGTTCGCGTTGTTGTGCTGACCGGCATTGGAGACAAGGCTTTTTGTTCCGGTGGGGACCAAAACGTGAAGGGTATTGGCGGATACATTGGGGAAGACGGCGTGCCGCGCCTGAACGTATTGGACCTGCACAAACGCATCCGCGAAATCCCCAAGCCGGTAGTGGCCATGGTCAACGGCTACGCCATTGGTGGAGGCCACGTGTTGCACGTGGTGTGCGACCTCACCATTGCCTCCGAGAACGCCCGATTTGGGCAAACCGGCCCCAAGGTGGGCAGTTTTGACGCCGGATTTGGCAGTTCGTACCTGGCCCGCCACGTGGGGCAGAAGAAAGCCCGCGAAATTTGGTTCTTGTGCAACCAGTACACCGCTGCGGAAGCTGAGGCCATGGGCATGGTGAACAAAGTGGTACCCTTGGCCGATTTGGAAGCCACTACCGTGGAATGGTGCCGCACCATGATGAAGCGCTCGCCCATGGCGTTGCGCATGATCAAGCGGGGCTTGAACGCAGAACTGGACGGTCAGCGCGGATTGATGGAGTTGGACGGCGACGCCACCCTCATGTTCTACTTGATGGAGGAGGCGCAAGAGGGCAAAAATGCCTTTTTAGAAAAGCGCGATCCAGACTTTGGCAAATTCCCTCAGTTTCCCTGAAAATGGCTGCGCCGTTGGAATGGATTAAAGCAGCACGTCTGCGCACTTTGCCGTTGGCCTTGGCCTGCATCGCCTTGGGAACCGCCTTGGCCGCGGACGCCGGCTATTTCCAATGGGAACGGTTGGCATTGGCCGTGCTCACCACCCTGCTGTACCAGGTCTTGAGCAACTACGCCAACGATTACTACGATTGGAAAAAAGGTACCGACGCGCACCGCACCCACGAACAGGCTGGTGAACCCCGTGCCGTAGCCTCCGGCCGCATAGCGCCGCAGCAAATGCTGGTGGCGGTTCGGCTGGTTGCCGCACTGGCCCTAATCGCCGGGGGATTGTTGGTTTGGACCTCCTTCACCGGTTCGTTGCGGTGGGTGTTTTTCGCCCTGCACGGAGCTGCCGTTTGGAGCGCCGTCAACTACGTGGGCGGTGCCGCCACCTACGGATACCGCGGATGGGGCGACTTTTTTGTGCTCTTTTTCTTTGGATTGGTGGGTGTGGAAGGCAGTTTCATGGTGCAAACCGGTCAATTCAGCCCGTGGATCCTCTTGCCCGGACTCTCCGTGGGCTTGTTGGCCACTGGAGTATTGAACCTGAACAATTTGCGCGATTTGGAGACCGACCGGGCTGCCGGTAAAATCACTGTTGCGGCGCGATTGGGCGAACGCGGCGCGCGTTGGTACCAGACGGCATTGGTGGTGGGTGCGGTGGCGTCCACCTTGTTCTTTGTGTTGCGTGGACTCCCCACCTGCAGCCGTTCCTACCTGTTTCTGGCCGTGGTGCCGTTGCTGTACGAATCCGTTGCCGCCACGTGGAAGGCCCAAGACCGCGCGTCGTTGGACCAACTGCTCAAACCCCTGGCCTTGGCCACGTTTTTGTTTGCCTTGGCCTTGGGAATCGGACTTTTGATTGATTCCGACTCCTGCAGCAAACCCCTGTTTTGATGCGGGTACACCACTGGCCCTACACCTACCTTTTTGCGCAACCGGCGGGCACATCCCGGGGCGTACTGCGTCAAAAAGAAGCCCATTTCTTGGAGGTTCGCGGCGAGCACCGCGGTGTGTCGTTTCGCGGAATAGGGGAGTGTGGCCTGCTGCGCGGCCTTTCGTTTGACGACCGTCCTGATTACCTAGACCGGCTGGACGACTTGGTGCAGCAAATGAACGGCTGGTCGGACGAGGCATGGGAGAACGTGTGGGAGCAAGAGGGACGTGTGCCCGATGCGTTTTACGCAACGTGGTCCCAATGGCCGTCGCTTCAGTTTGCGGCGGAGCAAGCTTTGCGCAGCGCCTACCGCAACCGAATGGGGCACCACCCGTCCGATTTGTGGGATACGCCCTGGACGCGTTTGGACCGGGGAATTCCCACCAACGGCCTCGTTTGGATGGGCTCCAGCTGCGCCATGAGCGAAGCACTGGACGACAAGTTGCGCGTGGGCTACGCCTGCGTCAAAATGAAAATTGGCGCCTTGGCTTGGGAAGAGGAACGCGCCCTGCTGCAGGACTTTAGGCATTCCGCCCAAGGCCAAAACGTGGAACTGAGGGTAGACGCCAACGGGGCATTTCGCGAACACAACGTGGAAGAGGTCTTGCGCACCTTGGCGGACCTTCGGGTGCATTCCATTGAACAACCGTTGCCGGCCAGCGATCGAACCGGTTTGGCTTATTGGAGCCAGCATTCGCCCGTCCCGGTGGCCTTGGACGAAAGCCTCATTGGCTTGGTCACCCCGCAGGAGCGCAACGATTTGTTGGATGAAGTTCGCCCACCCTTTGTGGTTTTGAAGCCCAGTTTTGTGGGCGGCTGGCGCGGAACCCAAGATTGGATTGAGCGTGCGGAAGCACGGGGCATCGGGTGGTGGATCACCAGCGCACTGGAAGGCAGCATTGGGCTCAATGCCGTAGCCCAAGACGTGGCGCGTCGCGCGCCGCTGGCGCGCGCTCAAGGACTGGGGACCGGCGGCTTGTACACCAACAACCTACCGGCTTGGACCGAGTTGCGCGGCGAACAGCTCCACTACCGGTCGCCGTATCCGGCCGAGGTGGGCTGCGGCCCGTGGCCGGAAAACCTGCGCATCCACCCACAAACAGATCCCCAACTGATTCAGGAAACCCAAGCGTTATTGAGCGCCTGGTACGGACCGTCGGATCGTTTGGAGTTTACCACCAGCGGAAGCACCGGAACGCCCAAAACCATTCGGCTGCCGAAAAAACTATTGGTTGCCAGCGCCCGCGCCACCCTGGACACCTTGAACTTGGCCCCGGGCTACACCAGTTTACTGGCGCTGTCTCCCACGCGCATTGGGGGCGCCATGGTCCTCATCCGCGCTTTAGTGGGGCAGGGAACGGTGGATCTCGCCTCCGTGCAGCGCAATCCGTTGGAAGGTTGGGACACCCCTGATGCTCCCTGGGATTTTTGCTCGTTGGTGCCCCAGCAGGCGCTGGCATTGGCGGAATCCGCAGCGATGCACGCCGGTGTCCAAAACCACCCGACACGGTTCAAAACCCTTTTGTTGGGCGGCGCCCACTGCACCCCGAACGACGCCCGAAGAATCGCCCCCCTGGCGCATCAAATCTATTTGGGATTTGGGATGACGGAAACGGCCTCCCACATCGCCTTAGCGAAATTGGAGCCTGGCAACCCCCATAGCTGCACCGAAGACGGACGCTGGATCTACACCCCGGTGCGCGGGGTTACCCTCCATTGGCCCCAACCGGCAACCGCATCCCTCCCGTTGGAGCCAGTGCCCTTGACCTTTTCCGCCCCACATTTGGGCCTGGAAGAACCTGTAGAGACCACCGATGCCGTGGTACCCCATGGGGATGGCTTTGTTTGGAGCGGTCGGCTCGACGGCGCCCTGAACAGCGCGGGCGTCAAAATATTCCCTGAACAAGTGGAACAGTGGGTGGGGCAGCGCCTCCCAAACTTGGTGGGACGGGGCTTCCTGACCGCGGTGGCAGATCCCCACTGGGGCGATCGTCTGGTTTGGCTTTCCGAGCCGTTGACGGCGCGCGAAAAGACCAAGTTTTACAACACTTTGCTCGAACTCCGGAGCGAACACCCGCACTGGGTTCCCAAGTCCACCGGCGAACAGGCAGAATGGCCGCGCGCCGCCCAGGGCAAAATAGACCGCGCCGCTTTGCGGCGCGCGGCCGAACACGCCTCCGCATCCGGACGGCTGACCCCGTTGGAACTTCCGCCCCACGATTGAAGCGCCGCGCGCGCCCCAACAAAAAGGGCCGCCCCAACGGGGCGGCCCTTTTGCACTAAAAACGGGAGATAAACGCTTACTTGCCGCCGTTTGCCTTGGCGTGGTCGGCCAAAAACTGCGCCAAGCCGCTGTCCGTCAACGGGTGCTTCAGCAAAGACAACATGGCGCTGAACGGGCCCGTCATCACGTCCGCACCGATCTCTGCGCAGTTGATGATGTGCATGGCGTGGCGCACCGACGCGGCCAAAATTTGGGTTTCGTAGCCGTAGTTGTCGTAGATGTGGCGAATTTTTGAAATCAATTCCAAACCGTCGGACGAAATATCGTCCAAACGACCCACAAAGGGGCTCACGTACGTAGCGCCCGCCTTGGCGGCCAACAGTGCCTGGCCAGGGGAGAACACCAACGTCATGTTGGTTTTGATGCCTTGGGCGGAAAAGTGGGCGCAAGCCTTGATACCGTCCTTGATCATGGGGATTTTCACCACAATTTTCTCGTCCAGCTGCGCCAGAAGCTCGCCCTCGCGCACCATGCCGTCAAAATCCGTGCTGATCACCTCCGCACTCACGTCTCCGTCCACCAAATCGCAGATGGCCTTGTAGTGCTTCATCACGTTGTCGTGACCGGCGATTCCTTCTTTCGCCATGAGCGAAGGGTTGGTGGTAACGCCGTCCAGAATGCCGAGGTCTTGAGCTTCGCGGATGTCGTCCAGATTGGCGGTGTCGATGAAAAATTTCATGGGGCAATGGGGGTTTTAACAGCGCCGCGCCGTGCGGCAGTGCAAAGGTACTTTTTTAATTTAACCCGACGGTTCCTTTCCCAAGCCCCCTTTTGCGCAGAACATTGGTCCTTGGCGCCCGATCCAGCCGGCCAAACCAACAACGAAACTTTAGGGCACAAAAAAAGGCAAGAACCACCACACCGCTACAACCCACTGCCTTTGCTGCGTTTCCGCCCTGGAGGATTCATGAGGAGCTGGTCGATGGCCTTGCCCGGTGCAAAGATATGGGTTACTTTCGTTCTGTGAAAAATAAACGTTTAACGTCCCCGTCCGATTCGTGCCGTTCGTGCGCCTGCGGGGCAACCGTCCTCAGCACCCTGGCGCTCCTGATGATTGCTGTGGTTTCCTTTGTAGGATCCCACTCCGTTTGCGCTCAGTCCATTCCGGGCACCGGTTCCTTGGGACCGGCCAACTGGGTGGTGCTGGAGAACCAGCCGGATTCGGTTCCCGTGTACTACGTCAACCGCTCGGCGGTACCGGTGGTTTTGGGTCAGCCGCGTCGTTTTCCTTTCTACGGAGACACCGTGGTGCGGGTGTACGTGCCCCAAACGGCCGTTGCTCCCGGAGACAGTGCCCCCATCTGGGTAGCGGCGCGCACGGTGCACAACCTGGTCAACCGCACCCCCATTTTCATCCCCACGAATCATCCGTCGGGCCCGCTGGTCCTCAATGCCGTGTACCAGGGACGCTACAGCAAAGCGTACTACAACGCCACGGAAAACCTGGAGGAGGGGCCCCTGCGCACCGCGCTGAAAAACATCACCACGGCCAACGCCCTTTCCTTGGGCTACAACACCGCAAGGGACCACATGTACGGTACCATTGACAACGTGGCCGGCCAAGTGGAATGCATCTACACCGGACGCATTGCCACCTTCAACACGCGGGCCGGAGCGGTGTCCAACAACTTCAACTGCGAGCACACCTTTCCGCAAAGCTTTTTCAGTTCTGCGAACCCCATGCAGTCCGATCTGCACCATTTGTTCCCCACCGACGAAACCGCCAATACGTACCGCAGCAATTTGCCGTTTGGAGTGGTCACCGGAACCCCTACCTGGCAGGTGGGTGGCAGCAAAAAGGGCAACGGCGTGTTTGAACCGCGCGACGCCCACAAGGGCAACGCCGCCCGCGCCCTGATGTTCTTTGTGGTGCGCCACCAGGACTACGCCAATTTTGTGGCTCCGCAAGAAGCTTTGCTGCGCCAATGGCACGAGCAGTTTCCGCCCATCGCCAAGGACCAAGCCCGCAACAACGCCATTTATTCGCTTCAAGGCAACCGCAATCCGTTTGTGGACTACCCCCAATTCAACGACCGCATCACCAACCTGATTGGCTCCACCTACAAAACCCTGGTGTTGAGCGCAGCCGTGACGGAAGACACCCTGCAGTTGGAATTCTCACCCACCAACAGTGCCGTGCGTTACCGTCGGTTTGCGGTGGCCAACACCGGAAACACGGTGTTTACCGTGTTGGGCTGGAGTCTGAGCCACAGCGCCTTGTCCTTCGCCAAAGGCGGAAGCCCCGGAGCGCTGCAGCCGGGTGAAGTAGCGGAAGTGGTGGTGGCGTACCCCGCCGGCGTGGATTTTTCCGGCGAAGATTTGACCGTCCTCACCAACGAGCCGGCCGTGGGCAATCTGGAAATTCCCATCCGCGGACGTTTGGCGGTGGGGCAGACCGAGCAGCTCAAAAGCCAAATCGGTTGGTACGTGAACCAACGTCGGCTCACCGTAACCCAGCTGCAGCCCGGAACCGCAGTACGCGTGTACAACGTGTTGGGGCAGCAAGTGGCCTCAGGTACCGTACGTGCCGACGGACCGGAAGCTTCCTGGACCACCGCCCCCTTGCCCACAGGGCTGTACACCGTTCAAGCAACCGGTTGGAGCGGCAGCGTAAAGGTGGTGGTGCCGTA
>CAYXHJ010000085.1:0-7199 GCA_964464855.1 uncultured Owenweeksia sp.
AGCTCGTGACTTTGGCTTAATTACTAAATCAAATCTCATTCTCGGCATGGGAGAAGGTCCAATTTCAGGCGGTGGTGCTCCAAACCCTTGTAGGTATCGTGGAACAGTCGGTGCCGAAGAACGGCAACGGGGCCGTTGGGGATGATTTCAGCGTGTACGTTCTTGGGTTCGTACCGGCACGTATCCCGTTGAAAGAGGCGGATGACCTTGTCGTTCTGCCAACCGGAAAAGCGGATGCGCTGGCCCATGAAGTGGTTGGCCCGGTACATCCAGTAGCCGTGTACGGCCGGATTGGGGGATTTTTTCCACGCAGCGATTTCCTCGCGAAGCCCGGGAGAAAGCCACTCGTCCGCATCCAAAAGCAAAATCCACGGATGCGTTGCCTGCGGAATGGCCCAGTTTTTCTGGGAGGCGGAGTTCTCGTAGTCCCTTTGCAGAATACGCGCTCCGAAGGAGCGCGCAATCTCCAGCGTGCGGTCCGTACTGAAGGAGTCCACCACCAGAACCTCGTCCGCAAGATCCGCGGCAGAGGCCAGGCACCGTTCCAGGCAGTCGGCTTCGTTGAAGGTGGGAACCAGAAGGGTCAGCACTGCCAAACGGAATCAGACGGCAACGTCGTAGGTTCGCAGGGCATCGTTTAAGCTGGTTTTTAGGTCTGTGGATGCTTTGCGTTGGCCAATGATGAGCGCGCACGGAACGTGGTAGGTGCCCGCGTTGAATTCTTTGGGTAAACTGCCCGGAATGACCACACTGCGTGCGGGTACCACTCCTTTGTATTCGATCGGCTCCGCTCCCGTTGCATCAATGATGCGCGTTGAGGCGGTAAGAACCACGTTGGCACCCAGAACCGCTTCGCGCTCCACGCGAACGCCCTCCACCACGATGCAGCGCGATCCAATGAAGCAACCGTCTTCAATGACCACCGGAGCCGCTTGAACGGGTTCCAAGACGCCGCCAATGCCCACGCCCCCAGACAGGTGCACGTTGGAACCAATTTGGGCACACGATCCTACCGTAGCCCAGGTGTCCACCATGGTGTTGGCGCCCACATACGCCCCAATGTTCACGTAACTGGGCATCAGGATGACGCCGGGAGCCAGATAGGCACCGTAGCGCGCTACCGCGTGAGGAACCACCCGTACATTGAGGTCAGCATACTTGCGCTTGAGCGCCATTTTATCGTGAAATTCCATCGGGCCAACCTCCATGGTTTCCATGGAGCGAATGGGAAAGTACAAGATCACCGCTTTTTTTACCCAATCGTTCACCTGCCAACCGCTGTCCGACGGTTCTGCGACCCGAAGGGCCCCGGCGTCTAAAGCCTCGATGACGGATTCGATGGCCGTACGGGTTTCCGTTTGGGACAGGAGCGACCGGTCTTCCCAGGCAGCTTCAATAAGGGGTTGTGCGGATTGGTAATGCATGGTACAAAGGTACGTTTTTCGCCTGCGAACAAACGAGGCTCAAGCCGGCCGGTTGCTCAGAAAATCTTGGAGCAACAGGGATGCAGATGCAGCGTCCAGCAGCCCTTTGTCCTTTTTGACCCGTTTGGAAGCACCTGCTGCATGGGCGGCTCTGGCCGCTATTTTGGAAGTGAATTGCTCCGACAATCGATGCACCGGAAGATTCGGAAAGGCCGTTTGTAGATCAGCGGCCATTTGATCGGCCAAAGCCGTGCCGTGGGTGGGGCTTCCGTCCCACCGGTGCGGTGCACCCACCACAAATCCGGCCAAAGGTTCCAGGGCGTGTCTTTTTCTCAGCAATTCCAAGACGTGCTGGGAGGGGACCGTGGTCCAAGGAAAGGCCATGGACGCCGTAGCGTCGCTTTCCGCAAGTCCGGTGCGGGCTCCGCCCGGATCAATCCCAATCCAAATGCCCATCCGCCAAAGATAGCGTACCTTTGCGGCATGGTACTGCCCATTGTAGCCTACGGAGATCCCGTTTTGAAGCGCCGCGCCGCACCGGTGGACGTGGCAGATCCGGCCCTGCCCGCGCTGGTGGACAATCTTTTTGAAACCATGTACAACGCCCACGGAGTAGGGTTGGCTGCGCCCCAGGTGGGCCTCAGCCTTCGCCTTTTTGTGGTGGACGGGAGTCCATTTGCGGAAGACGAAGACAACGCCGCACAAGCGGAGGTGTTAAAAACCTACAAACGAGCCTTTTACAACCCAGAGGTTTTGGAAGAGTCCGGCGAGTTGTGGGGATTTGAAGAAGGTTGTTTGAGCATCCCGGACGTGCACGAGACGGTACACCGCAAGCCGGTGGTTCGCTTCAAACACCAATTGCTGGACGGGTCCTGGGAAGAAATGCAGTTGGACGGTTTGGCCGCACGTATTTTTCAACACGAGTACGACCACATCGAAGGCGTTTTGTTTACGGACCGTTTGTCCGCGCTTCGCAAGCGCTTGTTGCAAGGGCGTTTGGGCAACATCGCCAAAGGATTGATTCAGGTGGGGTACCGCATGAAATTTCCGCTTGCTCGATGAAAGCACTTTTTTGGGGGCTGACTTTGTTTGGAACGGTCGTCGGATGCTCCGATCCGGTGGAAGAACTGCAATCCCTGGAGGCCCAAGTTCGCCAGTTGGAAACCATTGAAGAAGACACGGCCTTGGTGGCGCGTGCGGTGGAAACCTTTCAATCGTTTGCGGAAGAGAACCCGGAGGACACCTTGGCCCCGCGTTATGCATTGATGGCCGCTGATTTGGAGCGCAATCGGCCCGGTCGGGCACTGTATGCTGTTGCCCAGTACGATACGGTTTACCGTCGGTACGCCAAGCGTCCAGAAGGTGCACTGGCTTTGTTTTCCATGGCCTTGACGTTCGACGAAGTGGTGGGCAACCGGGCCTTGGCCGGACGCGCCTACACGTTATTTTTGGACACTTATCCCAACCACCCTCTGGCGAAACAAGCCGAGGATTTGCGTTTTTTGGCGGCATCGGACAGTGCCGTTTGGCAAGCGCTGCCGGAATGGCAAAAAAGAGCTCGAGTTCAATCAATTCCTAAACGATAATTTCACGCATGAAAGATTTGAAAGGCGTTCTGGCCATTGCCGGAAAACCCGGTTTGTTTCAATTGGTAGCGCAAACCCGCACGGGCATTGTGGTGGAGAATATGGCGGACCGCAAGCGCATGTCCATCAGTGCACAGCAACAAGTGAGTGCTTTGGGCGAAATTGCCATCTACACCGATGCCGGCGAACGCCCGTTGAAGGAAATTTTTGAATCCATGGCTGCGGCTACGGGAGGACAACACGGACCGCATCCCAAGCAGGATCCAGCGGCTTTGCATACTTTTTTTGCAACGCACGTGCCGGACTTTGATGCCGAACGGGTCTACGGTTCCGACATGCGCAAAGTAGTGACTTGGTTCAACACCTTGGTGGATCACGGTTTCTTTGCAGAAAGCGAAGAAGCAACAGCAGAGGCGCCTGCAAAAGCAGCAAAATCGACCAAGAAAAAGGCCGCTCCCGCAGCGGAAGCCGCTGCAGCTGAGGATAATGCCTCTGAAGAACCTGCGGTGGACGCCGCCGAATGAGCACCCGCCGGGAAGAAGCCATGGCGGCCTTCGGCCGCCTGCTGGACATCATGGACGACCTGCGGGCCAAATGCCCGTGGGATCGGGAGCAAACGTTTGAATCCTTGCGCCACCTGACTGTTGAAGAAACGTACGAACTGGCCGATGCGCTCGCCGCCGGCGATTTGAAGGAAACCCAAAAAGAGCTGGGGGATTTGTTTCTGCACCTGGTGTTTTATTCCAAGTTGGGCTCCGAAGTGGGTGCGTTCGATGCCGTAGATGTTTTGGAAGGCATCGCGGCCAAATTGATCCACCGCCATCCCCACATCTACGGAGACGTGCGCGCAGACGATGCAGACGCCGTCAAAGCGAATTGGGAGGCCATTAAGTTGAAAGAAGGCAAGAAGTCGGTATTGGAAGGGGTGCCCAAATCCTTGCCGGCCTTGATAAAGGCCAATCGCTTGCAAGACAAGGTCAAAGGAGTTGGGTTTGATTGGCCCCACAAGGCCGAGGTTTGGGCGAAAGTGCAAGAAGAATTGGGCGAATTTCGTGAGGCGGAAGCGCAAAACGATTCTGCGGCCATGGAACAAGAGTTTGGAGACGTTCTCTTCACCTTGGTCAACTACGCCCGCCACGCGGGTGTGGACCCGGATTTGGCCTTGTCCCGTGCCAACAACAAGTTTCAGGCGCGTTTTGAAGCCATGGAGCGCCTCGCGGCCGCGGACGGCAAAGCCCCGTCTGATTTGGATTTGGCGGCCTGGGATGCGTACTGGAACCGGGTTAAATTAACCGAACGTTAATTCTTTATTGGTCCCGGTTTCCGACCTTTGCCCCATGGGCGAATTCCGATACATCAACCGCGACCTCAGTTGGCTTCGATTCAACGGCCGGGTGCTGCAAGAAGCTTTGGATGCCAACGTGCCGTTGATCGAGCGAATTCGCTTCTTGGGAATTTTCTCCAACAATTTGGACGAATTTTTTCGGGTACGCTACGCCAGCATTCAGCGTCTGAGCCGGCTTCCCGTTAAAAAGGTTAAGCAGCAATTGGGCGGCTGGGAACCGGAGCCTTTGATGCACGAAATCAACTCCGTTGTGGCGCAGCAACAGGCGCGTGCGGAAGAAATTTATGCGAACTTAATGGTGGAGTTGGAGGCCCAAGGCATTTCCATCATCGACGAAAAACAACTTACCCAAGGTCAGAAAGATTTTATCCGACGGTTCTACATCGATAAAGTCAGTCCGTCGGTTTTTGTGGTTTTGCCCCAAGAGGGAAAGCCGTTCCCCGAGTTGAAAGACAAGTCCATCTACTTGGCGGTCCGCCTGCAACCCAAGGGCGAAGCAACCCAGCCCATTTATTCACTAATTGAATTGCCGTCGGACCTCATCGGTCGTTTTGTGGTGCTTCCCAAGTACGGACGGCAGTACCTCATGTACTTGGACGACGTCATTCGGTACAATTTAGAGTACGCCTATTTTATTTTCCCGTCGGACCGCATTGAGGCCTACACGGTGAAAATCACCCGCGATGCTGAGTTGGATTTGGACAACGACATCTCCAAAACGACCCTGGAAAAGGTGCAGCAGGGATTGGCCATCCGGGAGATTGGGGATCCCGTACGCTTGGTGTACGACCGGGCCATTGATCCTGATTTTCTGGCCTATTTGAGCCACAATTTGCGGATTGAGGAAATAGACAGCCTGCTTCCCGGGGGACGCTACCACAACAAGAAAGACTTGATCAAATTTCCCAATGTGGGCGGCCCAGAATTGGAACACCCCAAGTTGGAACCATTGGCTCATCCGGATTTGAGTTTGGACCGCTCCATCTTGCAGGTGGTGCGCCAAAAAGACATTTTGATTTTTTCGCCTTACCACAATTTCTCTTACATCATCCGCTTTTTGCGCGAGTCGGCCATGGATCCGTCCGTCACGCGCATCAACATGACCTTGTACCGATTGGCAGACCAGTCGCGCGTGGTGTCTGCGTTGATCAATGCGGCGAAAAACGGCAAAAAAGTGCGGGTCATCATTGAGCTGCAAGCTCGTTTTGACGAGGAGAACAACATCCACTACACGGAAAAGATGCGCCAAGAGGGCATCGAGGTGCTTTCCGGTGTACCGGGTTTGAAGGTCCACTCCAAAGTAGTTTTGGTGGAGCGGCAAGCCCCGGGCGAAAAGTTGGAGCGTTTCGCGGTGGTGGGGACCGGTAATTTTCACGAGGGCACGGCCCGATTGTACACGGACTACCACCTCCTGACCGCAGACAAGCGCATCACCAAAGAGGTGGTGGATGTTTTTGACTTCATCTTGGCGCCTTACACGGTGCGGAAATTCAAGCATTTATTGGTTTCGCCGCAGTTCACCCGGAAGGGCATTGAACAGCGCATAGACCGCGAAATCAAAAATGCGCGCGCCGGTAAAAAAGCGTCCCTGTTCTTTAAAATCAACAGCTTGTCCTCGTACGATTTTTGCGAAAAACTGTACGAAGCCAGTCAAGCGGGCGTTCGCGTACGGCTCATCGTTCGCGGTATATGTTGCTTGATTCCGGGTGTGGAGGGGATGTCGGAAAACATTGAGGCCATCAGCATTGTGGACCGCTATTTGGAGCACAGTCGGGTGTATTGGTTTGAAAACGACGGAGCTCCGGAGTGTTACATCGCTTCGTTTGACCTCATGACGCGGAACTTGGACTACCGCGTGGAGGTGGGTGTGCCGGTGTACAGTGCTTCGGTTCAACGCGAAATTCGCGACCACATGGAAATCTTGTGGAAGGATAATGTGAAAGCGCGTCTGCACGGCGATGCGGTAGAAAGCGAATACCGGCATACGGCGGGCCCCAAGGTTCGCGGTCAAATGGCGCTGCGCGAATACGTTCAAGAGCAACTGAAAAAAGGGCGTCCGTCATGAATTTTCTAAAATTGGGCGCACTGGACTTGGGGTCCAATTCCATCCGTTGCTTGGTGGTCAACGTCATCCCCACTGCGGAGTATACCCACTACAAAAAAGCGTCCATGACCCGGTTGCCGGTCCGTTTGGGCGCGGATGTTTTCGCCACCGGTCGCATCTCCGACGAGACGGGGGAACGCTTGCTGCACGGCTTGAAGGCGTACAGCCACATTTTTGCCGTGCACGGTGTGGCCGGATTTCGGGCGTGTGCCACCTCCGCCATGCGCGAGGCCGAAAACAGCCGGTATTGGGTGGATACCGTGCGTCGGGAAACGGGAATTTCCATTGAGGTGATCGACGGTCAGGAAGAAGCTCGTTTGGTGTTCTCCAGCAAAATCTTCGACAAAATTCAACCGGACGAGTCCCGTTTTATGTTCATTGACGTGGGCGGGGGTTCTACGGAGTTGACTCTTTTTGAAGAGGGTCGTGCCGTTGATTCCCTTTCGCTTCCGTTGGGAACGGTTCGACGCCTCACGCAGGGCATTCCCGAAGGCACGTGGGAACGAATGGACGCCTGGATTGATGGGCACGCCCATCCGGAACGCGGACCTCTGGCGGCCATTGGGTCCGGGGGGAACATCAACAAGCTCTACAAAATGAGCGGACGGCAAGGAGGAGAGCCCTTGTCTTCTCTGTACCTCAACCAACAAATCAAGTCCTTGTCCGCGTTGACCATGGACCAGTTGGTCTTGGAATTGGGACTCAACGTAGACCGAGCAGACGTCTTGGTGCCGGCATTG
>CAYXHJ010000086.1:0-7124 GCA_964464855.1 uncultured Owenweeksia sp.
CAGAAACGTCCCTACATAAATCCTTTGTTTCTGGAATTCGGGTGCATTGGGTGGAGGATCGCTTGTTCCCCGATCGCTTGGGTCCGGATCGGTTGCCGGATGGACCTTTGGTGGTGTACACCAAGGGCGATGCTGCGATACTTCGCGCACCGCGTACTTTGGGCATCGTTGGCACGCGTAAGCCATCCAGTTACGGTTTGGCGTGTACCGAAATTTGGGTCGCCGGAGTCGAGTTGTCCAATCCTGTACTGGTCAGCGGGTTGGCTTATGGAATTGATGCAGAAGCGCATTTGTCTGCACTGCACCATTCGTTAAAGACCGTTGCGGTTTTGGCGCATGGATTGCACGCCGTATTTCCGGTAGCCCATCGGGAAATGGCCTCGGATGTTTTGGACCGCGGCGGTTGTTGGCTTTCGGAGTTGCCGTACGGAATAGATCCAGAGCCGGGCACTTTCCCACAACGAAACCGATTGATTGCCGGTCTTTCCGATGCAGTGGTCATCCCAGAAGCTGGGGCCAACAGCGGTACTTTGATTACGGCACGGATGGCTTTGGACTACAACAAACCCGTGTATGCGGTGCCCGGGCGCCTGGGCGATCCCAATAGCGAAGGCTGTTTGGCACTTTTGGCGTCCCACAAGGCTACCATTGCCTTTCGTCCGGGGCAATTGTTGGAGGATTTGCAGTGGCCGTTGGATCCGGATCGGGCGCGTGCTCCGGCATTGGAGTGTGTTGAATCGGTCAAATCGGCCATCGATCTCTTGCGCAAACGAAGAAAGAGAAAAGGGCCTGCGGTCTTTAGGCGCGATCAACTCTTTCCACTGTGTCCGGACTGGAGCAGAAATCAGATTGTGACTTCACTGAACACGCTCGAATCCAGTGGTCAGGTGCTCTACGACGTTTTGAGCGACACGTATACGGCCAATTTAATGACGTAAATTCAAGATTATGAGATAATTATATTTTTCGCATCGACCCGAATTTCGTGTCAATGCAAGACTACTCCTTATTCCTCGAAATCGTCCTCGGCCGGTGCGCTGTCGGTGGACTCGTCTTCGTCGTCGCTGGCGTCGTCTTCAATTTCTCCTTCGGCAGGTTCGACAGCGGGAACGGCTTCGAGGTCGTCTAAATAGCGATCTACTTGATTTTGAAGCTCAACGCTGATTTTGAAGAGGTATTTGGTGTCTTCCGTTTCCAGCGGAACTGCTCGGACGAGTTCGCCTTTGGCGTTCGTGTAGGTAACCATTACGCCGGGGTCAAATCCTTCCGGGTATTTATCCGTTAAAAGGGCCAACAGCTCGGGTGTACTGTTTTTGTAGTCGATGATGATCCGACGCTTGTCCATGGATGAACGTCCTATTTTTTTCTGATGGAACTTATTGGATTAAACCGATTTCGGGTAGAAGGAGATAAAGGAAATTTGGTTGGTGAAATGTAGGAATTACCAACCCAATATCCATGCGAAAATTAACGGTGCAACAATGGTGGCATCGGATTCCACAATGAATTTCGGGGTATCTGCGTCCAACTTGCCCCAAGTGATTTTCTCGTTGGGGACCGCGCCGGAATAGGAGCCGTATGAAGTGGTGGAGTCCGAGATTTGGCAGAAATAGCCCCAGAAGGGGATGTCGTCGATTTCCATGTCTTGGTAGAGCATGGGAACCACGCAGATTGGGAAGTCTCCGGCGATACCGCCGCCAATTTGGAAGAATCCGACGCTGGGTGCGGAAGGGTTGTTCGGGTTGCGGCTGTTGGTGGTGTACCAATCGGCGAGCCAAGCCATGTACTCAATGCCGCTTTTCATGGTGGATGCTTGCAACTCGCCCTTGATCACGTAGCTGGCAAAGATGTTGCCCATGGTGGAGTCTTCCCAACCGGGAACAACAATGGGAAGATTGCGTTCGGCGGCGGCGAGCATCCAGCTGTTTTTGGGGTCTACAGCGGAGTCGTATTCGGAGGCGAATTCGGGAAGCTGCACCATTTGGTACATGTATTCGTGGGGGAAGTAGCGCTCGCCTGAGGCCTCAGCACGACTCCATACTTTGTGGATGTGCTTTTGGAGTTTGCGGAAGGCTTCTTCTTCGGGGATGCAGGTGTCCGTGACGCGATTCAATCCGCGATCCAGTAAGGCGCGCTCGTCTGCGGGAGTTAAGTCCCGGTAGTGGGGTACGCGTTCGTAGTGGCTGTGGGCAACGAGGTTCATCAGATCTTCCTCCAGGTTGGCGCCGGTACAGCTGATGATGTCTACTTTGCCCTGGCGAATCATCTCCGCCAAGGAGCGGCCCAATTCCGCGGTACTCATGGCGCCGGCGAGGGTAATCATCATTTTGCCACCGGCGGTAAGGTGGGCTTCGTAGCCTTTTGCAGCATCAACCAGTGCGGCGGCGTTGAAGTGCTTGTAGTGAGCTTCTACGAACTGAGAGATGGGACCTTTTTGGGTTGCCATGGGAAGGGGATTGAGTCGGGTTGAATCGGATGCAAAAATAGACGAAGAGCGATGTGTGGCGCAGTGGGGCAAAAGAAAATGTGCCCGATCAGAATCGATGGAGGGAAGTTAATGAAAATCAACAAAGTTGGCTCCCGTCAACCGAAGTTGAGGGGCGGTGTGCGCGCCGGTTTGTGCCGGACTTTTTAGTAACCGAGGATTTTGAGCATGCTTTTGTAGCTCTGTTCCTTGGCGAAAAGGCGGGTGAACCATTCGCCGTCGGCATCGCGGTCGATCACGACGTGCTTGGGGGCGGGGATGAGGCAGTGTTGGATGCCGCCGTAGCCGGAAATGGATTCTTGGTAGGCGCCGGTGTTGAAAAATCCGATGTACAACGGTTCTTCCTTGTCGAGTTTGGGTAGGAAGATGGCGTTGGAGTGCTGCTCCGAGTTGTAGTAGTCGTCTGAATCGCAGGTGAGGCCTCCGAGAAGCACGCGTTCGTAGTTGGATTCCCATCGGTTGATGGCCATCATGACGAAGCGCTTGTTGATGGCCCAGGCGTCGGGCAGGGTGGTCATGAAGGAGGAGTCAATCATGTACCACTTTTCACGGTCGTTCTGCTTTTTCTCGCCCATGACGGAGTAAAAGGTTGCGCCGGATTCGCCCACCGTGAAGGAACCGAATTCGGTGAAAATGTCCGGCTCTGGGATGCCGGCGGCGTTGCAGTTGGCCTTGATTTGCGCAATGATTTCCCCCGCCATGTAGTCGTAGTCGTACTCAAAATTGAGGGAGTTTTTGATGGGGAAACCGCCGCCGATGTTGAGTGCGCTTAGAGTAGGACAAACCTTTTTCAGTTGGATGTAAAGGTTTACACACTTGAGCAACTCGTTCCAGTAGTAGGCGGTGTCGTTGATGCCGGTATTGATGAAGAAGTGCAGCATGTACAACTCAACGTGGGCGTTGTCGGCCAGGTGGCGTTCGTAGTAGGACAACACTTCTTTGTAGCCCAAGCCCAAGCGGGAGGTGTAGAATTCAAATTTGGGTTCTTCTTCGGAGGCAATCCGGATGCCTACTTTGAGTTTTGGGGCGTCCGGCTCCAACTGTTCGGCCAACAGGGTGAGTTCTTCGCGGTTGTCCAAGACGGGGATGACGTTGATCCATCCGTCGTTGACCAGTCGGGCAATGTTCTCCAAATACTGGGCTCGCTTGTAGCCGTTGCAGACTACGTAGTGATCCTTGCTGATTTTGCCCTCGTCGTGGAGCGTTTCAATGAGGTTGATGTCAAACGCGCTGGAGGTTTCCAGGTGGATGTTGTTCTTGAGGGCCTCTTCCAACACAAAACTGAAGTGACTGCTCTTGGTGCAGTAACAGAAATGGTAGCTTCCTTGGTAATCCACCTTGGCCATGGCCACGTTAAACATGCGTTTCGCACGTTGGATGTTGGAGCTGATTTTGGGCAAATAGGTTACCTTCAAAGGAGTCCCGTACTGCTTGATGAGTTCCATCAAAGGAATGTCGTGCCAATGAAGAATTTCGTTTTCAACATAAAATTCTTCTTGGGGCCATTCAAAGGTCTGCTCAATCAGATCGAGGTAGCGGTTTTTCATCGGAGTAACTTGGATGTGCGAACAAAGGTACATCTAAGTAACTTGGATTTTTGTGGGTCAATTTCAATTTAAACATTTGAAATTCAAATAGATAAATCTGTTAAATCAAATTTTATCTTCGTAATTGGCCCAATTTCGGCCTGTAAAAAGTGTATTTTTCGCCGATTCGCCGCAATTTGATGTGGCTATGGGAGATTGAACTAAACGGTATTGTGTAGCGATTCTTGGGATTACAAATTGATTTTGGTCGTGCAAGATGGGTGTAACGTTTCGTTGTAAGGAGGTGGCTAAAGGGGACATCGCCGGTCAGCGCTTCTGAATTGGGGCTCGGAATCGGGTTGGTGGGGTGTCCATCAAGTTGGGACTCGGGTTGGTGTGCCGGTTCGGGATTGGAGCAAAAGGTGGTGAGCCGTTGGGTGAATTGAGGTGAAAAAAGCTTGATTTTCAGTTAACTCCGGCCCGTAAAAAAGGGGTACCTTTGCACCTCTTTTAAAACACCCCCTTATGGAGCAGGCTGGCTTGCGGAACATCGCGATCATTGCACACGTTGACCACGGAAAAACCACTTTGGTTGACAAGATTCTTCACTTTTGCCAATTGTTTCGCGAGAACCAGTCCACCGGCGAGTTGATTTTGGACAACAACGATTTGGAACGCGAACGCGGAATCACCATTCTTTCGAAGAACGTGAGCGTCGTATACAAAGGCGTTAAAATCAACATCATCGACACCCCGGGTCACGCCGATTTTGGCGGTGAAGTAGAGCGCGTTTTGAACATGGCCGACGGCGTATTGCTGTTGGTCGATGCCTTCGAAGGCCCCATGCCCCAGACGCGTTTTGTGCTGCAAAAGGCCTTGCAAATGGGATTGAAGCCTTTGGTCGTGGTCAATAAAGTTGACAAGCCCAACTGCGATCCGGAGAATGCCCACGAGATGGTGTTTGACTTGATGTTCAACTTGGACGCCACGGAGGAGCAATTGGATTTCCCAACGGTGTATGGTTCTGCCAAGAACAACTGGATGGGGCCGGATTGGAAGGTTCAGGCTCCCGACATTTCCTACCTGTTGGATCAGGTTTTGGAACACGTTCCTGCGCCAAAAGTTGCTGAAGGAACTCCGCAAATGTTGATTACTTCCTTGGATTTCAGCAACTACACGGGTCGAATCGCCATCGGTCGATTGCAGCGCGGAATGCTCAAGGAGAATATGCCGGTTTGCTTGGTCAAGCGCGACGGCAGTGTGGTGAAGAGCCGCATCAAAGAAGTTTTTGTATTCGACGGTTTGGGTCGGACCAAGGTTCCTCAAGTGATGGCCGGCGATTTGTGCGCCCTGAACGGCATCGAAGGCTTTGAAATTGGCGACACCGTTGCGGATTTTGAAAACCCCGAAGGCTTGCCCACCATTGACATCGACGAGCCCACCATGTCCATGGTCTTTACGATCAACGATTCTCCGTTCTACGGTCAGGAAGGTAAGTTTGTTACTTCGCGCCACCTGAAGGAGCGTTTGGAGCGCGAACTGGAACGCAATTTGGCGTTGCGCGTGGTTGAAACCGACAAAGCCGACACCTTTAAAGTGTTTGGACGCGGCGTACTCCACCTTTCCATTTTGATTGAAACCATGCGTCGGGAAGGATTTGAATTGCAGATCGGCCAGCCGCAGGTTATTTTCCGCGAGATCGACGGCGTTCAATGCGAGCCGATTGAGGAGTTGGTGATCGACGTTCCCGAGACGGGTTCCGGGTCGGCCATTGAATTGGTGACGCAACGCAAAGGCGAAATGATCAACATGGTGCCCAAGGGCGAGCGCATGATCCTGACCTTTAAGGTTCCTTCGCGCGGTCTGATTGGTCTGCGAAACAATTTGTTGACGGCTACGGCGGGCGAAGCGATCATGAACCACCGCTTGGTAGGCTTTGAGCCGTACCGCGGCGAAATGCCTTCGCGCATCAACGGTTCTTTGATTTGCTCGGAGCCGGGTGAGTCCATTGCGTACTCCATTGATCGCTTGCAAGACCGCGGTTTCTTCTTCATTGACCCGGGTGAGAAAATCTACATGGGTCAGGTTATTGGCGAGCACACGCGCGGCAACGATTTGGTGGTGAACGTAACCAAGGCCAAGCAGTTAACCAACATGCGTGCTTCTGGGTCCGACGAAAAGATGCGTATTGCTCCCGCCAAAAAGTTCAGCTTGGAAGAGGCTTTGGAATACATCCAGGGCGATGAATACGTGGAGTTGACCCCCAAGAGCATCCGTTTGCGCAAGATTTATTTGAACGAAAACGACCGCAAGCGGTACGGAAGCAAGAATTGATTTTTAAGCTTTTATTCAGAAAAAAGGCGCCCCTTGGGGCGCCTTTTTTTGTGTCGTTTGGTCCGGAATCCCGACAGCCGTATTTATACGTGTGCAACCGGCTCGCGGCAAAAAGTTGGTTCACTTTTGCTGCATGAAACGAATCAATGCGCCTCCAGCCAGTTGGGACCAGTGCCCACTTCCACCACCAAGGGTACCGCCAGGGAGAATGCATTCTCCATGTGGTGCTTGACGAGCGGCAACAGTCGATCCAATTCGTCGGTATAGGCATCGAAGACCAATTCGTCGTGCACCTGCAAAACCATTTGGCTTCTCAATCCTTGTTCGGCCAACTCCCGATGCACGTTGACCATGGCCAATTTAACGATGTCCGCCGCCGTTCCTTGAATTGGAGCATTGATGGCATTTCGCTCGGCATGGCCTCGCATTACTTGGTTGCGTGAGTCGATGTCTTTGAGGTAGCGGCGGCGGCCCAACAGGGTTTCCACGTAGCCTAGGCTTCGGGCGCGTGCTACCTGCGTGTCGATGTAGCTTTTGATGCCCGGATAGGTTTGAAAATACTGATCAATCAACTCCTTGGCTTCCGTACGACTCAGCGCGGTTTGCTGCGAGAGTCCGAACGCGCTGACGCCGTAAATGATGCCAAAATTGATGGTTTTGGCGTTGGATCGCTGCTCTTTGGTCACTTGGTCCAACGGCACGTTGAATACTTTGGAGGCAGTTGCGGCGTGGATGTCCACTCCGGAGCGGAAGGCGTCCAGCATGGCCGGATCCCCGGA
>CAYXHJ010000087.1:0-7098 GCA_964464855.1 uncultured Owenweeksia sp.
CGTCATCTCCCGCCAGTCCGGTTCCCGGGTACGTACCCAAATTCAGGCCGCCCAAAGTTGTTGGGTACATCACCTGAATGCCCCATAAACCAACGCCGTTACCGGTAATTGCATTGGCTACGTTGCTGTGGGAAATCCAATCCCAGCTGCTGAGCCAATTGGTGCCACTGATGGGAGCCAGAGATAGTGACCCCGTGGTTTGCACAGACAGAGCAATAGCGGAGTTCAAGAAAATGTAGACTCCGTCGCGAGACAACAAGGAAATGTCCCCATTGCCGGCCAAAACCGAACGAGTAGTCGTTTCTGCTGTAATGTCCGCAAAGGAACCCGCGTTCTCGGTACCCCCGCAGAGCATAACGTCTCCGCCAATAGTAGGAGTAGCCGTCACACGCGTATCCAAGGTGCCGTTCACGTAAATTCCGGAGCCCGACGTCCCGTAATTCACAAAGCTATTTCCAACCGTTATGCCGTTCCATACGCGGCTGCCGGAACCTCCACCGGCCCATAGGGAACCGCCGTTGGTAGTGATGTTGGCCATGCGCACATAGGCCGTTCCAGAACCGGCGTTGTGGGCCCACAAGACCACTGGACCGCCGTTGGTAGTAAGAGCAGCAGACAGGTTCACCGCGCCGGAAGACTCCATCCGAATGGCCGAACCTGCGCCCGTAGTGGTAGCCGCAGAAGTAGCGTTGACGGTACCGCCGTACAACGTGATGGGACCGGCAATGGAAACCGTCGAGTTTACCTGCACTGTGGACGTATTGCCCACCTTACCCAATACAAAACCGCCCAATGTGCTGCCCAAATTCCAACCACTCGTGCCCGTGGTTGACGTAAAAGATGCCCCCGCTGGCTGGATGCGGAAAACTCCCGCACCTCCAATGGAACCGGTCCATGCTGATGGAACGTCGCGCTCCACCACCAATTCGCCTGCATTGATTGTGGTGGTGCCCGTTAGCGTCGGCAAACCCGTTAGCGTTAAAACGCCGGCGCCGGACTTAACCAAAGCCCCGCTGCCGCTTACCACACCCGCGTAGGTGGACGCATCGCTGCGATCAAACGTCAAAGTACCGTAATTCAACACATTACTCGTCAATGATCCGGTAGTGCTCCCCGCTCCAACAGAAAGAGACTTGTTCAAATCGACGGTAGTCAATCCCGTATACGTATTGGTACCCGTTAGGGTAATCGCCGCACCCACTTGCAGAATTTCTTCCGTGCCGGACATGTTTGCGGAAATGGTCAAAGGAGTAGTTCGATTAAACACCACCAAGCCGTTGTTTACCACCGCGCCCGGAAAACTGGAGCTGTTATCTTTGATTTCTTGCGTACCCTTGGAAACGTACGTATAAATATTATCACCACTACCTGTTGTCGTGTTGGACGTCAACGTGGTGGTTCCCGTGTACGTTAGAGCACCGGTGAAGTTCACCTTTCCAGAGAGGTACACCTGATCGATGCCGTAGCCTGTATTGGCGCCGGTATTGATGGCTAATGGCATTGACGACCCGCCCGTTGCCAAACTGGTGCCCAACACGTTGGCCTGGATGTAGCCGGCGCCGGTGCCGTAAGGCGTGTTGTTGATGGCAATTTGGACGTTGCT
The DNA here is from genome assembly GCA_964464855.1 of uncultured Owenweeksia sp. Classification (GTDB taxonomy): domain Bacteria; phylum Bacteroidota; class Bacteroidia; order Flavobacteriales; family Schleiferiaceae; genus CAMDTE01. The sequence goes on from CAYXHJ010000087.1 coordinate 1,604, forward strand.
GCCACTCTGCTGCAATTTGACAAAAACTACCTTTGTGTACGTGCCGTCGTACTGTTGGAACTCTAAAGTTGCGGTGTTTGCAGCGGCATTGTATTGCTTCACATAGGCTCCCGCCTGCTTCGTTGCCCCGGCTGCAACCGCTTGACCGTTCTGGCGTGCACCCGTAATGCGCGTCAACGCTTCCAAAACCGTGGTATTCGTTGCCAAGGTCGCCCAGGATGTGGTCAAAAAAGAGCTGTAGTACGCCCCAGACCTGCCGGAAATCTCCACGCCACCATCTCCAGAAACGGAACGATCAAATACAAGATTCTCGTTGGGTGCCAACACCAGCTTCGCTCCAGAAGCCACCACCACACCGGACGTATTTGCGATGGAACCGCTGGACGCCTGGCTGACGGACCCCCCCGTGCCCACCTGCAACGCACCTGCATTGATTTGAGTCGTTCCGGAATAGGTGTGGTCCTTGGAAAGTGTCAAGGTACCCGCGCCCAACTTAGTTAAGTTACTGCCCGTACCGCTCACAATACCGTCGTAGGTAGACGCTGAGGAAACCGAAAGGGTTGCCGTGCGGCCCGCGGCTACAGCCACATTACCGGTCCCGGACAGCGAAGTTCCAGAAAGGACCACATCGCCCAAAGTAGTGCTGCTCGTGCTCACATTAGCACTTAATGTCAACGCTCCACCGTACACCTGCAAAGCACCGCCCAAAGCGGCAGACGTGCTGATCGTTACTGCCGTTGAGTTGTTGAAGACTACCGGAGTGGTGCCGTTCAACATGCCGTCGTAGTACCCAACCGTAAATCTTTGGAGCAAAGAAGGATTATCAAAGGCGAAGTAATTGAAATTGTCGCCAAAATTGTAACCCGTGGTCCCAAACGCGGTAGCCTCCGTGGTTCCGTCCCATAAAAAGGTTTTGGGATACGAACCGTTCTCCGGTACCAACGTAATGGTTCCTCCATTTTGGCGGAAATACAGGGGAAGATTTCCACTGCCAAACAGATAATCGGTGATGAGGACAACATCACCCGACCCTACATTAACTACATCACCGCTGCCGTCGTTACCAATACCGTAACCAGACTCCCCGGCCCACGCCAAAAAGTCTCCGCCGTTGGTGGTGATGTTGGCGTAAATATCCATGGAATTGGCGTTATAACCGGCAGAAGAAACCGACGGTCCGTCGCCCACGGCCAATCCGTTCCAGGTATACGAGCCGCCGTTGGAATTGCTGCCGCCCAACCAAACGTGCCCGCCGTTGGTAGAAATCGGACCCATGACGGAAATTCCACCGTCGTTGTTGGAGTTGTCAAAATCAGACCAAAGAACCACATTCAAAACGCCCGTTCCGGAAGTTGTGATGGTGCCCCAATGAAGCACGCGCCCGTGCGCTTGCAGCGTCAATGTACCCGTACCGTTGGCCTTGGTGATGGTGTACGGCGAGTTCATTGTAATGGAGGCATTCGTTGAACTTCTGGACTTCAAGAATACATCGTTGTTGCCGGTTGAGGTAATGTTGCCAGAAACCGTCAAGGTTCCACCGGCCGTCCACGAAATTGGACCCGCCAAAGCCACCGAATTGTTCACCGCAATGGCGCCGTTTACATCCACTGTGAACGCATTGCTGCTGGACGAGCTCAACGCGCCCGTCACGGTAAACGAGCCTGCTTGAATCGTTAATGCACCGCTATTCAAGTAGTTCTGAACCACGGATGCGTCAATATTCACCGCCAAGCTGGACGTCGGTAAGATGGTATTGTTCGCAAATTCCCACAAAGTAGAACTCAAAGCAGAACCGCCCGACGCCACTACCGTCACGCCTCCCAGCAACGACGTGCTGTATCGATACAAAGCATACTGATTGCCGTTGGCCAAGGAGGGCGAAATCGTTGAATTCTCATCCACCCCATAGCGGACATTGTTCGTACCGCCCACCAATGCTGTTAAGCCCGTACTTTCCGCCTCGCGGCCGCTGAACAACCGAACAATTCCGTTGGTACCTGTGGTAATTGCAGGTGTTCCAGACACCAGGATATTTCCCCCCAAGGCATCCGCTGCTGCACGGCCTTTGCCCGCATTTAGCGTAACCGCAGTGGTTGAGGTATTGGTGGTTGCAATGGACTGTGCCAGTGTAATATTCCCCGTTGTGGACTCCAACAACACCGTGCCGGAAGACTGGATTCCGCTCTGCGTCACGGTTCCCACTGTAAAGCCAACGGAATTCAAAAAGTTCACGTTGCCCAACTTTGTTCCGCTGGTGCCGCCGGCTATGGTCCCAATACTGTTGGACGCATTTGCCAGGGTAAATGCCCCGGTTCCGCTGAGGTTCAAACCCGCGGCCGTAATGGCGGAGGATTGAGTGATGCTACCCGTACCGTGCAAGGTGACGTTGTACCCGGAGGCGTTTAAAACCGTGGATACATCCACCGAAGCACCCAGTAGAGCCACCGGCCCGGCCACCGTCAATCCATTCGGGTGATCGTGCACCACGTTGAACGTGTTTCCGACCTTGCCCACGGTCATACCGCCAATGCCGTTGGCGTCTTGGTCAATAAAAAACCAAACCGTATTGAGTCCTTGACCAAAACTGGTGCCCGACGGTTCCATAACCCAAGCCCCCGTTCCGTTGATGTACGGTTTATCCGTCGAGGCCGCTGTGGACCAAACCACGTAATACGCCCGTAGGGTAGTCGTCCCGGTTCCCGCGTTGAACGTCACAAAGTCGATTTCCAAAGTACCGGAGGTGTTGGCGTCCGAGTTGGCGTCCACCAAAATATTGCCGTTGGCGGATCTGAACTCAATTCGTGTAGAAGACGGAGTGCTGACTCCGTTGGAACCGGACACGGTTATGTCAGAAGCCGTAGTAGAAATCAAAGACTTGGACACGCTCACCGCAGCGCCATACATGGAAATAGGGCCCGCCACCGTCACCGGCGTTTCCAACGTTACATTTTGCGTGTTTCCGGTGCTTCCAAAGCGGAACGACGTACCCGACGAAGCAAAAGAATAGTTCGTGGTTAAGGTTGTGGCCAACGCAAAAGCCCCTCCATTCCAACCTTCCACAACGTAACCGCCAGCACCGGTGAAGACCGTCCCGCCCACGGTGGTACTGGTGGCGGTTAATGAGCTGGCACGCACCGTGATTGTACCCGTATTGGCATCACCAATGCGGATGTTGTTGGCTGCACTACCGGAACGGAAATCAATTCCAAAATCCGGCGAACTGTTGGATCCACTGCCGTTGATGGTAATAGTGCCCCCATCCGTGGTGGCAGAAAAATATCCATTCGTGGCTTCCACTTGGATCACAAAACCTTGCGATTCACCCAAAGAACCTGTGGTTGCCGTGGAAGTACCCGTGAACACCAAATTGCCCGACGTGCTTCGGATGATGACGTCGTCTCCGTTTCGATGAACCACAGCAAACCCATGGCACCAGGAGTGTGCAGAGGTAGCTGCAGCTGTTCCCTCCAAAGTGATGTTGCCGCTGGTGCTCTCTAAAAGCACATTGCCCGTGGCCGCAGTGCTGCTAAAAGTGCTTCCCAACCACAAACCGGACGACGACAACGGATCCCCAATCCGGTTGCCGTACAACTCCAAATCGCCCGCGCCCGTTTGGACGGTAGCGTTCGAAACATGCATCCCGGCATTGTCTCCGTTAACCGAATTCTGCCGTCCTTTCGCCCGCAAGTCACCACCCCCGGTGGAAATGGTGATGCCCGTAATGTCCACCCCGTGCTCGGTATTGGTGGTGCTGGTGGCATATCCAGACGGAACGGTTAAGCCGTTGACCGTTTCGGTGGCAGAACCACCTCCCAGGTATACGTGGCCGCCGTTGGTGGTGATGTTCGCCATGGGTTTTACATACCCCGCGCCGTTTCCGTCGGCGTCGGACCAAAGGATTACCGAACCGCCGGAAGTGGTCAACACATCGGACGTATTCTGCACAACATTACCCGTAGCGATGTACCGTTGGTGACCTGTTGCCGTGGTGGTGGTCACCGGATTGTTGATCGTCACGTCGCCGCCGTACACCGTTACAGGTCCCGCCACATTCAGGGTCTGGTCCACCGTTACCGCCGCCGTATTGCCCGACGCCCCCACGGTCAAGCCGCTGACGGTTGCCAAATTGAGGTTGCGGATGGAAAAAGCCGCCGAAAAACTGCTCAACGGCAAGATGGAAACCGTACCGGTAGTGGCCATTTGCATCACCTTCACGCTGGCTCCTGCGGGGTCCAAAACCGGCCAATTGGAAACCAATTTTACGTTCGCCTGAGACGCCGTTACTAAGGGCGTTACCCCGGCAACCGCCGTAGCATTGACGCGGTTTCCAAACTGCATGTTGCCATACAATTCCAGCGATCCGGAGGCCACGGAAGCGCCAATGGCAGCGGAGCGAATTTCAATATCTCCCGCCCCAGACAAAAACTGCGTTTGCGCCGCTGCATTGGGCTGGGTGGTGATGTAACCGGAATTGGAGGAATTGGCAGATCCGGCCTCCAACAAAATACCACCGCCCGTGCTGGACGACGACTGCACCAAGAAATTGCCCGCCAAATTATTGAACAACAAAATTCCCTTGTATCCACCCGTTAGCGTGGTTCCCCCCGCAATACGAACCGCCGGCCCACTGCCGGAATAACTGGACGTAATGGCAATATTCGGGGCCAGCCCGTACGTGAATTCAATTCCGTGGTTGACGGTTGAGTAGCCCTGAAGATCCACCTTACCGGATCCGGCATCGATTCGGAACGACGCCTGAGAAGTAATGCCCGGACGGGGGTCCGCAGTAGACCCGGCGCTCATCCCGCGTAAGGTGATGTTTCCCCCGTTGGACGCCAAAACTACCGTGGTACCGTTGGTGGACGGTGACCCCAGCTGCAACCCACCCATGGCGCCCGCAGTTCCGCGGTAGGCATAACCGTCGGGCAAATTATCGTTCGCTACCCCGCCGTTGGCTCCGTTGTCCAACCCACCCGCAAAGTGAATCAACCCGCCGTTGGTTGCAATATTCACCCCGGCGTGCAGCGCTATTTCGTCGTTGGACGTGGAGGCCGTATTGCTTTGGCTGTTGTCCGAGTCCGCCCAAAAAACCAAATCCAAGGGGGCGTTGGAAGATGCAATGGACACATTGGCCTGCAACACGACGAACTTCGTGGTCTTGATGGTGAGCCGAACCGACGACGCATTGGTGGTGGTGAAACCCTGCTCTATGGAAACGGCTATTGCCGAGATGAAGACGTTCTTGCCCGCATTCAACGCCGTAGTCAAAACCGTCGGGCTGATCACGGCATTCCCCGTTACGCTGATGGTGACCGTGGTACCGTTGTCCGAGGAGGACCAGCCAGACCCACTTGTTCCGGTATTTCCGGAGTTGTTGATGGTGAGGTCTTGCCCAAAAACCTCAACACTGCCCAGCACGGCCACCAACGCGACCAAGTTCACTCCCAACAATCGGTTCGTCCAATTATTCATATCGCTCTTCGTTTTTCTGCTCG
>CAYXHJ010000088.1:0-7091 GCA_964464855.1 uncultured Owenweeksia sp.
GGCAGACTTGCCGTTGGATTGAACGGTAACGGTCTTCGTGAACGCGCCCAATCGCTGGGTGTCGTACTTCACTTTGATGGAAGCCTTAGCACCGGGAGCAATCGGGGTGCGGGGCCATTCAGGCACCGTGCAACCGCAAGAACGGTAGCAGTTGTTGATGATCAGCGGCTCTTTGCCGGTATTCTTGTACACGAATTCACGCTCGCCGTTGGCGCCTTTGGTAATCTTGCCGTAATCGATGATTTCTTTTTCGAATGCAATCTCAGCAGCATTCGGATTGGTTGACGGCGTGCTCTGAGCGAACGCGAAGCTCAAGGAACCCAAAGCGAAAGCAGCGGTGAGGAAAACGTTTTTCATGGTGGACTTTGATTTAAAATTTTTCGAAAGCGGAACAAATGTACACAAAGGCACAATACAAGCAAGTGCATTCAAAAACGATGCCAAAGCGTACTTTTGCAAACTATGGAACTCCCCAGCAAATACGCCCCCCAAGCCATTGAAGAAAAATGGTATGCTTACTGGTTGAAGAATCAACATTTTAAGTCGGTTCCGGACGGTCGGCCTGCGTACACCGTGGTCATTCCGCCGCCCAACGTCACGGGCGTGCTGCACATGGGGCACATGCTGAACAACACCATTCAGGATGTTCTGGTGCGTCGGGCACGGCTGCGCGGATTCAACGCTTGTTGGGTGCCGGGGACGGACCACGCGTCCATCGCGACGGAGGCGAAGGTGGTGCAAAAGCTGCGTGCGGAAGGCATCAAGAAGTCCGACCTCACCCGCGAGGCCTTTTTGGAGCACGCTTGGGACTGGACCCACAAACACGGCGGAATCATTCTGGACCAATTGAAGAAGTTGGGGGCCAGTTGCGATTGGGATCGGACCGCGTTTACCTTGGACGAGGAACGGTCGGACAGTGTTTATAAAGTATTTGTGGACCTCTACGAAAAGGGATACATCTACCGGGGACTGCGCATGGTGCATTGGGATCCGGAAGCCAAGACCTCGTTGTCCGATGAGGAAGTGATTCACAAGGACCTCCAAGCCAAACTGTACCACGTTCGGTACGAGCTGGAAGACGCCCCCGGAACTTATTTAATTGTGGCGACGTCGCGTCCGGAAACCATCATGGGCGACGTGGCCATTGCCGTAAATCCCAAGGACGAACGCTACCTGCATTTGCACGGCAAGCGCGTGCGCGTTCCGGTGGGGGACCGACTGATCCCGATTGTGGCGGACGATTACGTGACCACGGATTTTGGAACCGGCTGCTTGAAGGTGACGCCCGCCCACGATTGGAACGACTTTGCCATTGGCCAAAAACACGGCCTGGAGACCTTGGACGTGTTGAACGAAGACGGCACGTTGAGTGTGAACGGGCTGCAGTACGCCGGAATGGATCGCTTTGCGGCGCGCAAGCAGGTGGCGGCGGATTTGGAGGCCCAAGGTTTGTTGGCCAAGGTGGAGGAGTACGCTTCGTCGGTGGGTACGTCCGAACGGACCGGTGCGGTGGTGGAACCGCGGCTTTCCCTGCAGTGGTGGATCCGCATGCCGGAATTGGCCAAACCGGCTTTGGACGCGGTGGAGTCGGACGAAATCCGATTGATCCCCGAGAAGTTCAAGAATACCTACCGCCACTGGATGGAAAACGTGAAGGATTGGTGCATTTCCCGCCAGTTGTGGTGGGGACACCGCATTCCCGCGTATTTCTACGGCACCGGCGAGAACGATTTTGTGGTGGCGCTCAGCGCGGAAGAGGCCTTGGAAAAGGCCCGCACGGCATCTGGGAATCCGGAGCTTTCGGCTGCAGATTTGCGCCAAGACGCGGACTGTCTGGATACGTGGTTTTCCAGCTGGCTGTGGCCCATTTCGGTGTTCGACGGCATCAACCGTCCGGACAATCCCGAAATGGCGTACTACTACCCCACGCAAGACTTGGTGACCGCTCCGGAGATTCTGTTTTTCTGGGTGGCACGCATGGCCATGGCCGGATACGAATACACCGGAAAGCGTCCGTTTGAGAACGTATACCTCACCGGTATTGTGCGGGACAAGCAGGGCCGCAAAATGTCCAAATCGTTGGGCAATTCGCCGGATCCGTTGGTTCTGATTGATCAGTACAGCGCCGACGGGGTTCGCATGGGCATGCTGTTGACTTCGCCCGCCGGAAACGATTTGCCTTTTGACGAGGACCTATGCGTCACCGGACGAAACTTCACCAATAAAGTATGGAATGCGCTGCGTTTGGTGAAGGGATGGGAAGTGGCGGACCTACCCGCCGACGCCGCCTCCGAATGGGCCGTGCGCTGGTTTGAGCAAGTACTGGCCCAAGCCATTACGGATTTGAACGATGATTTCGATAAGTACCGCCTTTCCGAGGCGCTGATGCGCACCTATAAATTGATTTGGGACGATTTCTGTGCCTGGTACTTGGAGGCCGTCAAGCCCGCTTTTGGCGCACCCATTGCGGCCAGTACGATGTCCACCACCGTTGCATTCTTCGAAGAATTGATGGTGTTGCTGCACCCGTTCATGCCGTTCATTACGGAAGAGGTATATCACGTGTTGGCGGAGCGTCCGGAAGGAAGCACCATCAACCACGCAGAGTGGCCAGCGCCCAAAACGGCCGATCGCAACTTGCTCGCAGACTTTGCCTCTTTGGAAGAGGTGGTCACTGCGTTGCGCACCTTGCGCAAGGACAAGAATGTACCGATCAAGGAGGCCTTGGAAGTATACTTTACAGGCACAGAACCGTCGGGCGCTGCCCTAATTCAGAAACTCACGAACCTATCGCGTTTTGCATCGGTAGTGGAGGTCCCCACAGGAACCACCGCCGTTCGTGCCGGAACCCGTGAGTTTCATGCGGTTGTGTCGATCTCGGAATCGGATGCCGCAGCCGAGCGCGAACAGGCTGAAAAGGACTTGATTTATTTGGAGGGATTTGCCAAGAGCGTCCAAGCCAAATTGAGCAACGAGCGCTTTGTATCCAACGCTCCTGCGGCGGTCATTGACAACGAACGCAAGAAATTGGCAGACGCAGAGGCCAAAATGGCTTTGCTGCGGGAAGTTTTGAAGTGATAAGGGGAGGGCGGCTCAGTTCGGGAGCCGCTGCACTTTTAAATTATAAAAGATGCCGTACGACGGCGTCTGCAACCCCAGGTACTGGTAGATTTTGGGGGTAGAAGCAGGCAACGCTTGTTGGTTGACGTTCCAACGGAGGGCTCGGCAGTAGGGTTGGCTGTTGGTGACCTCCACCCAGCCCGCATGCTCCCACGTTGCACCACCGGAAGCGGCGCGGGCAAAACCACGCAGATAAACGCGGGACGGCGAACGGAAACTGTCCACGCGATAGTGGTAGCGTACGGTGTCCAACGGACGATCGTCCGGCACCACGGAAAAGCGCAAGCTGTCTTCGGGGGTGAACGTCCAAAACTGCAAGGAGCCGTTGTCCGCGCACGGGCGCTCGTTGGTGTTGGTTTCGCAACTTGCGACCACCACGAGCGCGATTAAAGCCCTTCCCATTCGGGACAAACGTTGAGTAAAACGAAGAAAGCAGCGAACGGGCATACCTTCGAACCGCGTTAGGCTTGCACCTCCGCCATGCGTTGGCGCTGTGCCTCGTACATCGCCATGCCCGCAGCTACAGAAACGTTTAACGAAGCCACGTGGCCCATCATGGGGATTTTTGCACGCACGTGGCAGGCCCGCATCACTTCCGGGGACAATCCATCTTCTTCCGATCCCATTACCAACACGGAGGGCAGTGTAAAGTCAATTTCTGGAAGGGTTTGCGCTGCTTTTTCCGTAATGCCTACAATTTGCAGTCCGTCCTGAGCCAATTGTTCCAGCGCACGCACCAGCGATTTTTCCCGGCAAACGGGCAACCGGAGCAGGGCTCCGGCAGAAGCCTTGACGGCATCCCCGTTCATGGGGGCGGCGTTTTTCTCTCCCATGACCAGGGCATGGCCGCCCACGCATTCAATGCTCCGTGCAATGGCGCCTGCATTACGTACGTCGGTCACGCGGTCCAGAGCCAACAACAGCGGAGTTTCGCCGCGGTCGTAGACCATGGGAACAATTTCCTCCAACAACTGATACTCCACTTGAGAAACAAAGGCCACAATGCCTTGGTGATTCTTACGAGTCAGTCGATTTAGTTTTTCAACGGGAACGTACTTAAACGCCAGATTGTGCTCCTTTATGGCACCCCAAAGTTCTTGAAAGGCCGCACCGCGCAAGCCTTGTTGCACAAAAATTCGATCGATTTCTTTGCCGGCGGCGATGGCCTCCAACACGGGGTGCATCCCGTAGATTAGTTCTTCGTTCATGCGTCCGTATCGGGTAGTTCGGTTGATTCGTTAAGATCAATTTCTTGAGCTAAGGCTCGGTCCAGCAATGCCGGGTTTTGCACCTTGGAATTCTTGAGCCCCAGCATGCGCAGCTTTTCCACGCTGGTGACCAAATTACCGCGGCCTTCGGTCAGTTTTTTCATTCCATCGATGTACGTGTTTTTGGCTTCGTCCATCTTGGCACCCATCTTTCGCAAATCGTCCGTAAAGCCCACGAATTTGTCGTAAAGAGCAGAGGCCTGACGGATGATTTCCTGTACGTTGGCGTTCTGTTTTTCTTGGCGCCAAACCATGGCAATGGTACGCAGCGTAGCCCACAGATTGGCGGTGCTTACCAGCACAATGTTTTTCTCGTAGGCTTCCTGGTACAGTCCGGGTTCCGCTTGCAGGGCAGCTGCGTAGGCCCCTTCGATGGGGACAAACAAGAACACAAAATCCAAACTGCCTTTCTTTAAGTCTTGGTAGTTTTTCTCTGCCAATCCCTTGATGTGGTTCCGCAAGGACTGCACGTGTTCTTTTAGGGCGGCTTTTTGTAGGTCCTCGTTTTCCGCATTGACAAACCGGTCAAACGCCACCAAACTCACCTTGGAATCAATGATCAGCTGTTTTCCTTCGGGCAGATGCAGCAGCACGTCGGGCTGGTACCGTTTTCCATCTTCGGTAGTGACGCTGTGCTGTACATCGTACTCTACGCCTTTGGTCAGGCCCGATTTTTCGAGCATTTGCTCCAAAATCATTTCCCCCCAATTGCCTTGCATTTTGACGTCGCCGCGCAGCGCCTTGGTGAGTGAAGCGGCCTCCCGGTTGAGTTTTTCGTTCTGCTCCACCAACTTTTGCAGTTCTGTCTTCAAGGATATGCGCTCGTTTTGCCCTTGGAGATGGGTGTCGTCCACGCGTTTGGCAAAAAGTTCCAATCGTTCCTTGAAGGGGGCCAAAACCAAATCCAGTTGGGATTTATTCCCTTCCTTGAGCTGTTCGGTGACTTGGGCCGACGCCCGTTGCACAACTTCCTGTGCCAGTACCTTGAACTCATTTTTCATTTGTTCCTGAACGGCCGTTTGATTTTCGGTTTTTTCGCGCAGTCGGGCCAACTCGGCCTCGGCCAGCCGCAATTCGCCGTTCAATCGATTAACTTCAGCCGTCAATTCCGCCGTTCGCTGTTTTTCACTAGCTAAATAAGCTTGCTGTGCGGCCAAGTCCGTTTCCAATTGGCGGTGATCCGAATCCCCACTGACTCCGCTTGACGACGCGTTTTTTCGAAACCAAAAACTCAATAACGCCAGGCTTGCGCCCACCAAAGCAATCAAAAGGGACACCGTCTCGTTCATGCCTTAAAGGTAGCCATTCCAAACGATGGGAGCGGTCCCCCAAGCGGTCAAAAGTTCGTTGCAACGGCTGAAGGGTTTGCTGCCCCAAAAACCGCGGTACGCCCCCAATGGAGAAGGGTGGGGGCTGGCCAAAACGGCGTGCCGGTGGGTGTTTATTCCCTTCAATCGATTTTGAGCGGGCTGGCCCCAGGCAATGAAAACGATACGATTCTCCCCTTCATTCAAGGCGTTCAGGATGCGGTCCACCACCTCGTTCCACCCCCATTTGCTGTGGGATCCCGGTTGACCGGGTGCCACACTCCACGCCGTATTGAGCAGCAAGACCCCTTGGGCGGCCCAATCGGATAAATCGCCCTGCGTGCGCACCGCACCGCCGCAGTCGGTATGTAACTCCTTGAAAATATTCTTGAGCGATGGGGGCAGTGGGTTGTTTGCATACACCGAAAATGCCAATCCGTTGGCTTGACCGGGACCGTGGTACGGGTCTTGCCCCAATACCACCACACGCGTGGCTGCCAAGGGGGTAGCAGTTAGTGCTTGGTAGCGGGTGTTTTCGGGTGGTAACGCCACGTTTCCGTTTGATTCTTCGTGATCCAATCGTTGCAAAACGGACCATTCTCCAGCCAAGCAAGGCCAGGCTGCAACAACTTCTTGGGGAAACGACTTCATGGAGCGGCAAATTTCCTTATTTTTGACCAAACTTCTGTCTCATGAATAAGCGCTTGATTGCTTTTGCAGTTTTGGTGGCCTTGGCCGCTGCTGCTTCCGCCTGTGGTTCGCACGATCCTTGCCCTGCATTTACCGGAAGTGCGCAGACCGCGCCTGCCGTGCGGGCATGAGTTCATGGGAATTTCTGAGCGAGGCCCAATGGCCCGCGCTCTCCGGGGATTCCCCTCAAAAATTTCTTCTGTACAAACACAGCCCGCGCTGCCCGGTCAGTTTGTGGGCCAAACGTGCACTTCAAGCCAGTCAACCGCTGCCGTGGCCTTTGCTGGAGGTGGATGTTGTAGCGCAACGTGCCTTGTCTCAAGAACTGGCTCGTTGGCTAAACGTTCAACACGAAAGCCCCCAGTTGGTATTAGTAGTTGACGGACAGGCCGTTGCGCATGTGTCGCACGACGACGTCAACGGCGAGCGCATTCGACTTTGGGCGCAAACATTCTAACCGCTTCGGTTGTTTTAAAATCAATCATGGAACCTGTTCTACCCCAAGCAAACTCCGAGGCACCGTCGGTTCCTTCCTCACCGGTGCGGAAGCCCAATTGGTTGCGCGTCAAATTGCCTACCGGCGAAAACTACCGAAAGGTTCGCGGCTTGGTGGACAATTACAAGTTGCACACGATTTGCGAAAGCGGTCGCTGCCCCAACATGGGCGAGTGCTGGGGCGAGGGCACGGCAACCTTCATGATTCTGG
>CAYXHJ010000089.1:0-3132 GCA_964464855.1 uncultured Owenweeksia sp.
TCGTGCAAACTGCGCAAATCCTCCAAGGTGTAATCGGAACGATAGGCGGGTTCTACCTCCAATGTGTACTGGTACACTTCGCCCAAACCCGTTGTGATGGGCATCAGCGTAGGGGTTCCGTATTCACTAGGAATATTGGCTTGCGCTACCTGAATTTGCTCGCTCACCCGCTGTCGGGCCAAGGAGGTTTCAACGCGATCTTCAAAGACAACGGTAACAATAGAAAGCCCGGAGCGAGAAACACTCCGCACCTCCAAAACCCCGGGCAAATTGGCCATGACCAATTCCACGGGATAGGTAATGAATTGCTCCACCTCTTGGGGAGCCAAAGCCGGTGCGGTGGTCACCACCTGCACCTGGTTGTTGGTGATGTCCGGGACGGCGTCAACCGGAAGATTCAAGGCACTGATCAGTCCCCATAGGGCGACAATCCCCGTCAAGGCAAAGACGAGTGCTTTTTGGCGTACCGAAAAGCGGATGATGGCATGCAGCATGAGCAACCAATAAAAAGTAAAAATCTAAAGAAAAGGGAACAGAGCCGCCCCAGCTTCAAACAAAGCGTCAGCAGGCGGCCGATGCAGTTTCCGAACGAGTCGGAACTGTTTTATAAACGAACAGGAGGGGGGCGGATACCACCCCATACGGCAGCGAACTGCAATGGAAGCTCAAGTGCCGGGGGAAAAAGACCCGGTGTACCTTCCATGGATTCGGGAACAACCCAAGTAGTGGACGGGTAAGCCTGAAACAAGACCGGGGAGTCTGCCCCCACGCCCAATTGAAGGCTGTTCGCATCGTCCAATCGAAAATGTTCCAAGTGATCGGAACCCAAATCCACTTCCAACGGTGAAGGTTGGTGTGCACGAGGTGCGGAGATAGAAACACCTTGTAGGGAGCCAAATAGTTGCTTTTCGTGGTGCGCGTGCGGAACCACAGAATGCGCCATCAGGAGCAATCCGGCCGTCCAAAGCATTACCAAACGAAGAGCAAAACGCATGAGGCAAAGGTACAAAAAAAGCCTCTCCGTAGGGAGAGGCTTGCGGTGCGGACGGGACTCGAACCCGCGACCCCCGGCGTGACAGGCCGGTATTCTAACCGACTGAACTACCGCACCAGATTGTTCGTTGGGGTTGCAAATATACAAAGAATTTTAATCCGCGCAAATCCTACTTCATTTTTTGATGGGCCAGGAAAAAGGGCAACAACGCATGCAATGGATGGTCGTTGGTAAGGCACTCATGAATCTGAATTTGTGGCGGTTGCTGAAGATTTTTAAGTGCCTGTAACCGGCTTTCAAATGCTTCAGAATAGTGCTTTTTGGCCTCGTCGGGCAATAAAATTAGCGTTTCACCCGATTCGGAATCCACCAATTCGGTCCAGCTGGAACCCAAATCCAAGCCGGAAAGCGAGTGCTCGGAGGGCCCAAAAATGGGGAAGAGCAGTACCCAACAGTGTTTTTGACGCAAGTGCTCCAGTGCCTTTTGCAATTCGCCCCACGGACGGTCTGAGGCAGACTCGGGTTCCCAAAAATCAGAAAACACCACCACCATGGAACGTTGGGGGAGGGAATTGGCCAGTTGATGTAGGGTTTGGGAAACGGGCGTTCGGGAGGATTTTTCCTGGGGTTGGGTGCGCAGTTCGCCCAACAGAGAGGCATACAGATTCATCCGGTGGGATCGCGACGTTTTGCAGGCGTGGGCCTCGTGTGCGCCCCGATCGTCCATCCAAACCAAGCCAAAGGCGTCGCGCTGGTTCCCCAAAGCTTCGCCAATCAAGGCCGTGGCGAGGGTGGCAAAGGTCAGTTTTCGGTCTGTTCGCATGGAACCGCTTCGGTCCACCACCACCGTACACCGGAGGTTGGTTTCCGCGTCCGTGGATTTTAGCAACATTTTATCCGTTTTTGCCAAGCGCTTCCAGTCCAAGCGCCGTAAACTGTCCCCGGGATAATACGGTTTGTGCTCCGCGAATTCTACTGAAAACCCCTTTAAAGGAGAACGGTGGTAGCCCGCCAATGGGCCTTGGACCGCGTGTTTGGCAAATAGGGATAAATGCTCCAATCCTTGGATCGAAAGCAAGTCCTCCAGTTGGGGCAAGTCGGGGTACGGCGTATTTACCATTGCAACGATCGTATGGGTTTTTGTTGGCCCAAATACCACGCGGGAAGGGACATGGAGACCAGCACCAGTACGTACATAAGGGCATTCAGGGCCAGCCATTCGCCCCACGGCCACGCAATGGGCACCGTGGATACGTAGTACGTTTTGGGATCCAGGGTCAACCAATTCCAACGGGATTGTGAGGTACAGAAGAGCAAAGCCAAGATGTTGCCACCAACGATGCCCCAGACCGCCATTCGTTGGGCTTTGGCCAAGAACAGTCGGGTCAGCAACGGTGCAGATGCCCCAAGGGTTTTTAAAATTCCAATGTTCTTGCGTTGGTCCAATAATAGTATGAACACCACGACAGCACTGTTGAACAAGGCAACCGCCAACAATACGGCCACCACCACCGTCAAGTTGGTGTCGAATAAGGCGAGCCACTGGTACAGGCCGGCGTAGTCTTCCTCCGCCGGGTATGCTTCCCAAAATGCAGGAAGCAACGGGCGCAATTCATCGGCAGTTTCAACGGCGTTTTCGTTTTCTGCCAACGTCAATTCCAATGCAGTATACCGTTCGTCGGACCATCCAACCCATTCGCGCAGTTGGCGCAGGTCTCCATAGACCCAGTGACCGTCCAATTCGTCCAGTTTGGGTTGAAACAGTCCGCTGATGGTGGCGTAACGCAATGCGGGCCGACGGTCCGCTCCCCGCGAAAAGAGAAGGGTGAGTTCGTCGCCCACGCCAACGTTCCACTGCCGCGCCAAGGCCACCGGTACCGCCACCTCGTCGCGACCCGGGGGCACACCTTCCCGAAAGTCGATTTCCGAAGCCGCATACGTCTGGGTACGGTACACGAGAGCTTCCAAACGATCTTGGTGGGCCACCAATGCGGTGGTGGAAAGGGTCGGACGCACGGTGACGATGGACGGTTGGGCACTCAATAATTGCAAAAGGTTGGTATCCAGCACCATTCCCGCCTCCGTCGGATCTTGGGATTCAGCGTAGGGACGAACTTGAATATCCCCCCACAATCCGG
>CAYXHJ010000089.1:3142-4343 GCA_964464855.1 uncultured Owenweeksia sp.
CCGGTTAATTTATCGGAAATTGCAGCCTGCAACCCCCTGCCTGTGGACAACCCAATCAACATCACCGCCAAACTGCACGCAACAACAACAATCGCAATGCGTTGGGCTACCGTTGCCGCACGAGTCGTGCGCAATCGGGTCCAATACGGAGCGAGTAAAGTGTACGGTTGGGGCATGGTTTTCAAAGGTACATCGCACAATCCGGTTGCCCGGAGGGTTGATGCTTGCGAAAACAACCCAACACCTTTTTGGGGTTCTTTGTCCAATAGCACTCGCGGAGTTGCACGGTGGCTCGCTGCAGCACTGCTGCTGCTTCACAGCACGGGCGCGTGGTCCTCGGAGCCAACACCCTCTAATCCTGTGGATTGGATTCCCGGTGCAGCGCGTTTTGAGCGGTACGTACCCAAATTATTGGGTGCTCGTGTGGCTGTAGTGGCCCATGCGGCCTCCGTGGTTTCTGCCGATGGTTCTTGGATGCACACGGTGGACGCCCTTCGGTCACGTGGAGTCAACGTGGTGAAGGTTTTTGCTCCGGAGCATGGTTTTCGAAGCGTTCTATCTGCAGGGGAAAACGTACCCAACGGCCGCGACGAATCTACCGGATTGCCCATCATCTCCTTGTACGGCAACCACAAAAAGCCGACGGCCTCCGATTTGCACGATGTTGATGTTGTCGTTTTTGATTTGCAAGATGTTGGCGCGCGATTTTACACGTACATCAGCACCTTGACCTACGTGATGGAGTCCTGCGCCGCCTACCGAAAGCCGTTGGTGGTTTTGGACCGCCCCAACCCCAATGGAGACCGTTTGGACGGACCCGTTCTGGATACGGCAAAATTCAAATCGTTTGTGGGGTTGCATCCGGTTCCGGTGCTGTACGGAATGACCATTGGTGACTACGCCGGAATGGTCCACGGGAACAATTGGGCCAAAACCCAAGGATTAAATTTAACGGTAGTGCCCCTGGCGAATTACCGCCGTCAGCCCGTAGTACTCCCGGTGCCGCCTTCGCCCAATTTGCGCACACCGGAGGCGCTGCACGCTTATCCTTCGCTGTGTTTTTTTGAAGGGACACCGGTTTCTGTGGGGCGCGGTACGGATCATCCGTTTGAACGCTACGGGGCACCGTGGTACGAGCGCAAGGGAACGTATCGATTTGTTCCCACCGCGAAGGCGGGAGCAACAGACCCCCTATTTCGGG
>CAYXHJ010000089.1:4353-7082 GCA_964464855.1 uncultured Owenweeksia sp.
AGATACGTGTTTTGGCCGAAAGTACAGCCCTACGAAACGCGTTCCTCGAGCGCCTTTGGATTGGGAGCCTTTGGTGGAAATGCACCGCGGATTTGCCGCACAATTAGCGGAAGACGATCGACGTCAGGAACGCGTGGATGCTTATTTGCTGCGTCGAAAAATGCGGATGGCCTACGACAGCACCCTACACCCCGCTGCCATAGACACCTCTGGTTTTCGTACGTACGACACCGCCGTACTGGACTACCCCTCCTTTCAGGAATTCGATTCCACCCTGGTCTACCGAAAGCCAAGAATTTCTAAGTCGGACCGAAAAGCGGGTTTTGTGCGTCCGTTTTTCCACCGACTCACCGGTTCCCTACTCGTGGCAGAAGCACTGAACAATAACCTCCCCGTAGAGCAGTGGCCGGGGTTGTGGGCCGCGGATTTGGACCGATTCACCGCCATACGGCGCCAATACCTGTTGTACTCGGACGAACTGGTGCATCCTGAATACCTGGAGTACGAACCGCCTAAAACCCGAAAATAAATCCGATTGACGGCAGTACGGTTCCGTTTGCGTTTTCCAATTCCGTCGTCAAGTAACGGGTAGGATCGTTTGGATCCACAATCGGGGCACCGGAGGCGTCGCGCTGTACATCGATGAACGGGGCGCTAACCACTTTGCTGGCCAACGCATTTTGTACGTCAAAATAAAGGTTGATGTACGACTTCTTCAAGTACCATTTTTTGTCTACACGAATATTCAATCGGTCGAATTCTGGATTTCGAAGAGTATTCAATCGACTGTAATCCACCACGCTGCGTCCGAGCACGTCCCAATTGGAACGCAGAGCCGTGGCCTCAGCGTCAAACGGAGTGTACGGGGCTCCGCCCAAGTGTTGGTACTGCATGCCCAATTCCCAGTTCTTCGCGAATTTTTTGCCCACGGTGAAGGTGGCAATCATTCGGTTGTCCCAGCTGGCATTCAGCAACACGCCGTTCTTGTCCTCAAAAAGGCTTCGGAAGGCCGTGATGGCGGCAATCCCAAACCAGCCCTTGTACAACTTCTGCTGGTACGTAAATTCAACGCCGTAGGCCCGTCCGTTGGAGGTAGAGGTAGCGGGTTGGTTGCCAATTACGCCAAAATCACCTCCTAAGTTGGCCAAACTGATTTGGTCGACGGTTAAGAATGGATACATGCGGTAGTCTTTGAAGAAACCTTCTACAGACGTTTTGGCACTCCAGGGCCAAAATTGCGTAGTTCCCAAGACGTAGTGCGTGGCTTGCATGAACTTCATCCCGTCGCGGTTGGCTTCGATTCCGTCGCGGTCTTTGTATCCCAAGGTGGTGTACGGGGGCAACTGCTTGTAAATTCCCCAGTTCCCATCCACCGTCCAACGCTCGTTCAGGTAGTAACTGAACGCAGCACGCGGTGAAAAACCGTTCAGCGGATTGCGCATGTACTCGTTGTAACCGTTTCCGTCCGTGCGGAAACCCACCGACAACTTCAGGCGTTCGTCGGCAAACCGACCGGCCCATTGCGCAAAAAGGCTGTATTTGTAGAGGGTAAATTGGTTGGTGTAGTCCAGCACCACACCGCCCGGCAAGCGTTTGTCAAACGTTTGCGTGTTGTACTTGGCTTGCTCCAAACCAAAACCGACTGTTCCCTCGCTGGACTTCCCTTTGAAAATGCGCTCCACACGCAGCTTGTTTTCAATTTCTTGGGATGCGTAGTCCAACAGTTTATCCGCGTTCTTGTCGTTGTTGACAAACTTTTGTGCCGTGTTGTTGAGCATGTACCGACTCAAAATCACATTCATGTAGCCGTTGTCGTACCCCTGGGTGTACTTAGCGCCAATGGAATAGTTCCATTGAAAGTATTCCGGCAAGTAGCTGAGGATGTAGCGCTGTGCGGGCAATGAATCCACCGAGGTATTTAATGTAGATACGTCGTAAGCGCCCAAGCTCAATACAGTAAGCGAGCTACGTTTTCCTAATTGATGTTTTACTTTAAATTGATAGTCGTTATAAGTGGGTAAGAAGGGAAGGCCCAACACACCAAACAAAAACTGGAGGTAGGAACGTCGAGCGGATACCAAGTACGTAGTCTTTTTGGACAAGGGTCCTTCCAAAAACATACCTACTTCGCTCGCACCCACTTGGAACAGGCCTCCGGTGCGGTCCGTACGGCCGTCTTTCAGGTTGATTTCCATCACGGAGCTCAAGGTATTGCCTCGTTGTGCTTGAAACGCCGAGGTGAAGAAGTCCACGTCGCGAATCAGGTTCACGTTGATCATGCCCACCGGGCCGCCGCTCGCACCTTGGGTGGCAAAGTGGT
This sequence comes from uncultured Owenweeksia sp., assembly GCA_964464855.1. Classification (GTDB taxonomy): domain Bacteria; phylum Bacteroidota; class Bacteroidia; order Flavobacteriales; family Schleiferiaceae; genus CAMDTE01. The sequence goes on from CAYXHJ010000089.1 coordinate 6,674, forward strand.
TGATGGCAGGAATCTCAATGCCGTCCAAGAAAAAGCGGTTTTCGTTGGGACCACCACCACGGATGAACAGGTCGTTTCGGAACGCCAATCCGGAAGCAACTCCAGGTAGGGACTGGATTACCTTAGAAATATCCTGGTTACCACCGGGATTCCGCTGGATTTCGTTGATGCCAATGCTTTGAACGCTGACGGGTGATTGCGCATCTTTTACAAATGCAGCTTGCGCATTGATCTTCACCTCTTCCAGTTGGGTGGATGAAGGTTCCAACACCACCTGCAATTCGGTGGGGCGGGTAGAAAGCGCTTGTATTTCAAAAAGAGACCGAGACTTATAGCCCAGACTGGTGAACTGCAGATTGTGCAATCCGGGTTTGACGTTGTTGAAGCGGAATTGACCGTCGGCGTTGGT
>CAYXHJ010000090.1:0-7057 GCA_964464855.1 uncultured Owenweeksia sp.
TGCGCCTTTGGGCCAATCCGAACCGCGTACATTGGAGGCGTGGACCTTGTTCCCCAATCCCGCCAATCAAACGGTGGACTTGAGTGGTCTTCCCGAGGGCGCTGCAGTATGCGCCACGAACGCGTTGGGACAACGGATTCCCGTGCAATGGATTGATGGACTGTACCGCATGGACGTCAGCGGGTGGCCCGTTGGAATCTACTGGGTCCAATGGACCGCACAAGACGGCGCCAAAGGCTCGGTTCAGCGTTTGGTGATCGCGCACTGAGGCGCCCGTAGGTTGGATAAATGGTGGTGCGCGTTTATTTGGGACGCTGCAGGCGCTCCATCACCGCACTGAGTACGGAAACCACCACACTCATGACTACTGCGGCGGTAAAATCGCGCAGTTCAAAACCGTCGATCCACCGATCGGCCAAAACAACTACCAATCCGTTGATGACGAGCAAAAAAATGCCCATGGTGATCAGCGTCAACGGAAGGGTAAACAGGATGAGCAGCGGTTTGACCGTGGCATTCAATACGCCCAAAACAACGGCCACCCAAATGGCCGTGGTGAAACCGTCGACCTCAACTCCCGGTACCAAGTAGGCGGTAAAGAACACCGCCAGCGTGCGCACAATCAGCCGCACGTGCCACGGTACCAAGGGCCGGTCTCCCGAAGAAAATGACGCTTTAAACTGCATGACGGTGCGAAGCTACCGAAAAATGCAATTACTTTGGGCCATGGCTCGAATAGCTTCCCTTTCCGCCGGCGTGGCCCTCATGATGGCCGCGGCTTGCGCTCCTAATGCCTCCAAAATGGCCCAAAAAAAAGACGTACACACCTTTGCCCAACCGGACCAAGCCCGGGTGCACCATTTGGACCTGTTCCTCAACGTGGATATGGATGCGCACCAATTGCTGGGGCGTGCCGTTTGGAAAGTAACCGCTGGAGCCCACACAGACACGCTGCTTTTAGACCCGGACCGATTGTCCGTTGGGGGAGTGGTGGTGGACGGTCAACCGGCTCAGTTCACCCTAGGAACCCCAGACCCCATTTTGGGTACTCCCCTGCACATTGCGCTTCCCAAGCACCGCTCGGAAGACACGCTTCTGGTGGAAATTGGCTACGAAACGCACCCAGAAGCCGGCGCTTTGCAGTGGCTGAGTGCGGAACAAACCAACGGCAAAACCCATCCCTTCTTGTTCACCCAAAGCCAAGCCATCCTGGCTCGTTCTTGGATTCCGTGCCAAGACGGCCCGGGTATCCGATTTACGTACACCGCCAAAGTGCAAGTGCCGCCCCACCTCATGGCGGTCATGAGCGCGGAAAACCCACAATCGAAATCACCAGACGGTAGCTACAAATTCCGGATGCCCCAGGCCATTCCCAGCTACTTGATGGCCTTGGCTGTGGGCGATTTGGCGTTTGCGCTCCTTTCCGAACGCACCGGCGTGTACGCAGAACCGTCGTTCTTGGACGCCTGCGCCGCCGAATTTGTGGACGTGGAGAAAATGGTGCAAGCGGCGGAATCCTTGTACGGCCCGTACGCTTGGGGACGCTACGACCTCCTCGTTTTGCCCGCCTCTTTTCCCTTTGGCGGCATGGAGAACCCACGTTTGACCTTTGCCACCCCCACCATTGTAGCGGGCGACCGCAGCCTGGTTTCTTTGGTGGCGCACGAATTGGCCCACAGCTGGAGCGGCAATTTGGTGACCAACGCCACCTGGAACGACTTCTGGCTGAACGAAGGGTTTACGGTTTACTTTGAAAACCGCATCATGGAGGCGGTGTACGGCAAAGAGTACGCCGACATGCTGGCCACCCTCTCCCACCGCGAATTGTTGGAAACGGTGGACGAATTCATGAAAACGGCCCCCAACGATACCAAACTGGCAATTGATTTGGCCGGACGCAACCCGGACGACGGCGTAACGGCCATTGCCTACGAAAAAGGCTTCCACTTCTTATTGCTGATTGAAAAAACGGTAGGCCGACCCCGTTGGGATGCATTCCTCAACGGTTATTTTGAACAAAACGGCTTTGGAACGGTCACCACGGAACAGTTTGAACAGCGCATCACCACGGAGCTCTTGACGGACGAAGAGGCCGCCCAAATCAACCTATCCGAATGGATCCACGGCACCGGCCTCCCCAAAAATTGCCCCATACCTACCGCCGCACGCTTTGATCGCGTGGATGCTTTGGCTACGGAATTCAAGGCCAACGGTACCAACGGCAGCCTGACGGCGGCCTGGGCAGAATGGAGCACGCACGAGCGTTTGCGTTTCCTGCAATCGATTGAAGGTGCTCCCTCGGAACGATTACGCACCTTGGACGCAGCGCTGCACTTGACCGAAACCACGAACGCAGAGTTGGCCGCACAGTGGCTGCAAACGGCCGCCAAAGCGCGCCTGCAAACGCCGCAGTTGGCGTCCGCCACGCGCTCTTTCTTGGTGCGGGTGGGTCGTCGCAAATTCTTAACCCCAACGTACGAGGCCTTGCTGAAAAACGGGCAGGCCGATTTGGCACGGTCCATCTACCGGGAAGCGCGTCCGGGTTACCACGCCGTAGCGCGCGGAACGCTGGATGCCCTGCTGAAGGAATAAAGGGCGTTAAACCACGCGGTTCAATTCCGTATTGATCCGATTGCGCAGCGCGCTGTAGGTCATGATTTGGCGCACCAAATGATCGCGTTCCTCCGGAACGGCGGTATGCTCCAAGGCATTTGTAGCTTTTTGGACCAATCGCTCCAAATGGACGGTTTTGAACCTCAAAACCGCTTGATGCACAAAGGAAGCCAAGTACACTTCTTTCTCCGGAACAAATACATCCCGCAATTTCCAATTGGCTAAAGTGTGCGTTTCTGTCATCAAATCCGTGGCGGCTTGCACCACTTCCGGGTCTTCGCTACGCACAAAATGAGCTCCTGAGAGTACATTTCCGGTACTCCACGCCTCGGAAAACTCCAAAAACATCCTTTGGTAGACGGGGTGCTCAAAAGTCAACTGGTCGTTGTTCAGATCCTCCAAAATCAGGGCAGCCACCGGACTGCTCTGGGTTTGACCCTCATCGTCCGTCCAGGCTACCGGCTCTGCGCTGTGGTTGAGTAAGGTGCGCATGAGGTCAGACTCCACCGTCAGCGGTTGACCCGCGGCGCCGATTTGCAGCGCGGTGGCCCCGTCCAGGGGCGGTTGCCAATTCGGATCGGCGTACGGATCTTGATCGGGAGCGGAAGGCGCAGGGTCGTTGGGGCGCACCACCGTCAATCCGCTTCGCTGTTGGTCTGCCGCGGCAGACCGTTGGGCTTCGTTGGCCAAGCGCGTTAGGGCCAGCTGCAACTCTTGGTTCAACACCCGCTCGTCCATCCCCAAGACCGCGGCGCACTCGCGCAAATAAACGTCGCGCAAGAGCAAGTCTTGCACGCGTGCTACACTGGAAATCAAGTCCTTGGCTAGGGAGGCACGTTTGATGGGATCCTCAGCCGCGTCTTGAGCCAATACCTCCGCTTTGAAGCGAATGAAGTCCGTTTCGTGCGATTGCAGGTAGGAACGCAAACCTTCGGGTGGAAGCGAACGCGCAAAAGAATCCGGATCTTCGCCGTCCGGGAACAGCAAAACGCGAACCTTTAGACCTTGCTCCAGGAGCAAGTCAATACCGCGGAACGACGCGCGAATGCCGGCGGCGTCGCCGTCGTACAAGACCGTTACCTGGTCCGTGTAGCGACGGATCAACCGAATTTGGTCCACGGTGAGGGCCGTGCCCGAGCTCGCCACCACATGGGTGATGCCGGACTGGTGCAGGCGCAGTACGTCCGTGTAGCCCTCCACCAGCAAACACTTGTTCTCCCGAACAATGCTCTGGCGCGCTTGGTACAGCCCGTACAGCGTTTTGGACTTGCTGTACAGCTCGGATTCTGGACTGTTGACGTACTTAGCCGCCTTCACGTCGGACCGCAAGATCCGACCGCCAAAACCCAAAACACGTCCACTTTGGGACAAAATGGGGAACATCACCCGCCCAAAGAAACGATCCGCCCAGGATCCGTTTTCCCGCTTCAGGCACAAACCGGTCTTCTCCAAATACTCCGGCTGGTATCCCTTAGCAACGGCTGACTGGTAGAGGGCATCGCGGTCCTCCAAGCTAAAACCCAACTGAAAGGTTTTTAGGGTGGCGTCTGTGAAGCCGCGCTCTCGAAAATACGCCAAACCAACGGCCTGCCCCTTAGGATGTTCCCACAGCCATTCCGCAAACTGACCGGCCGCAAATTCATTGACCCGCTGCAGGCTCTCCCGTTCCGTATTTTGCTGCTGCTGTTCGGTGGTAACTTCTTCCTCCTGAACCTCAATGTTGTACTTCTTGGCCAGCCAACGCAACGCCTCCGGATACGTAAACTGCTCGTGCTCCATCAGAAAGGTTACGGCACTGCCTCCCTTACCGGAAGAAAAACACTTGAAAATTTGTTTGGAGGGCGATACGTAAAAACTGGGTGTTTTCTCTTGCGTGAACGGACTCAGGCCTTTTAGGCTGGATCCGCTCTTCTTCAAATTCACAAATTCCCCAATAACTTCCTCAATCCGAACGGTGTCCAGGATGCGGTCGACGGTTTCACGGGGGATGCGAGCCATGGTGGAAAGGTACAAAATCCGGCGGTGGCGCGGCTTTCCGACGGTTGCAAAAAGTGCGAAAAAAAGTTGTTTAATTTGCTTGCGTATTTCACAAAACTTGCTAGCTTAGTGGGAGTTACAAACCCTACTCCGTGACTGCCCTCCACGAAATGCCCCAAGACCGAGACCGACGTCCATCCGACTACGTCCGCCGTATGCGGGAGCGCATTGCGCAAAGGGAGCGGATTGCCCGGGGGGAAAACGAACCCAAACCCATGCGCAACAACCTCCAAATTGGATTCATTCTGTTGGTCATCGCCGCAATTGTGGCGTTTGCCATTGTGATGTCCTCCAAAATTTAAGTTTGTCCGCTTCCTGCCGGCACGCGTGTTGTACCTTCGGGGCACAGTATGCGTTGGTTAACCTGGTTGGGAGGAGGCGTGGGATGGGCCCTGAGTGGACCCATCGGAGCTCTTTTTGGCGCGGCTTTGGGCAAGGCCGTTGGTGATTTATTGACCCCAGACACCCCGGAGGTCCAATCGCGCCGAGCTGCCGGAGGCGGGCCCAGAATTACAACAGAAGCAGATTTTCGCGCGAGCCTCTTGGTGTTGGCCGCGGCCGTCATCAAATCCGACGGACGCGTGGATCAACGCGAATTGGACTATGTTCGGGACCGATTCGTGCACCTTTTTGGCAAGGAAGAAGCCAATGAGTCCTTCCGGCTGTTTAAGAAAATCGTTGGCGCAGATGTGGATCTGGAAACCGTTGCCGGTCAAATCCGGCACAACATGCCCCTGAGCGGCCGGTTGCAACTCCTCCACTTTTTGTTTGAATTGGCGGTCTCCGACGGTGCGGCCGACGCCCGCGAAGTAGGTCAAATCGCTCAAATTGCACGCGCTCTAGGGGTTCCACGCACAGACTTTTTGCGCGTTGCAGCACTCCATGGGGTGACCGAAGGCGGAAGCCGAGGTACCTACCAACGAGCACCTCAAGAAGACCCCTACCAAGTGTTGGGACTGAGTCCAGACGCCAGCAACGAGGAGCTCAAGAAAGCGTACCGTCGGCTCGCAAAACAGTACCATCCAGACGCTTTGGCCAGCATGGGCAAAGAGGTGACCCAGGAAGCAGAACACCAATTTCGCAAAATTCAAGAGGCCTACGACCGCTTGTGCCGCACGCGAAACTTGGCATAAATAGGCTTGGAAATCGAATGAAACACTACACCGACCCCATCCAAGCAGACCTACAGGCCTTCGAAGCTCATTTCAAATCCACGCTTCGAAGCCCCATTCCGCTGTTGGACATCATCTTGCGGTATTTGGTCAAGCGGAAGGGAAAACAGCTGCGCCCGGCCTTGGTTTTTTTAACCGCCCGACTCACCGGTTTGCCCATTACGGAACGCACGTACCGCGGCGCTGCACTGGTGGAATTGATGCACACGGCCACCCTCATCCACGACGACGTGGTGGACGACTCCCCGGTGCGTCGCGGCTTTTTCTCCATCAATGCCCTGTGGAAAAACAAAGGCGCTGTACTCGTGGGGGACTACCTCCTCTCCCGCGTGCTGCTGTTGGCCGTGGAGCACCAAGATCACGATTTATTGTACCACGTGAGCACGTCGGTTAAAGCCATGAGCGAAGGCGAACTGCTGCAGCTGGAGAAGGCCCGACGGTTGGATATTGTAGAATCCGTTTACTACGAAATCATCGAGAAAAAAACCGCGTCGTTGATGGCCTCCTGTTGCGGCGTGGGCGCTTCGTCCACCGGGGCCGACGCCGCTGCCGTTGAGGCCGTGCGTCGCTTTGGCTTGGCGCTGGGCATGGCCTTTCAGATTCGGGACGACCTCTTGGATTACCGCCAGTACGACCAAACCGGCAAGCCCCACGGGATCGACATCCAAGAGCACAAAATGACCCTCCCGCTCATCTATGCGCTGCAGCAAGCAGACCCCGCGGAACGCAAATCCATGATCCGCACCGTGAAGAAGGACGCCGACCGTCCGGACCGCGTTCAAGCTCTGATGGATCGGGTGGTTGCCTTGGGCGGCGTGGCCTACGCGGAAACCACCATGCACCGGTACAAGGAGGAGGCCGTGGAGCACCTCAATCACTTCCCGGACAGCGACGCTAAAGAAGCCTTACGGATGCTGGCGGATTTCGTGGTGGCGCGCAAGAAATAAGCGTTCCTGCTCGGTTGCCCCGCAACCCAAACGAAAAAGGTCGGCACATGCCGACCTTTTTCGTTTGGATTACCTCATTCTTACGAACCGCAAGCCAGGCAACCCTCTGGGTCGTCTAAACTGCAGGTAATGGCGTCCTGTGCGGAATATTCCGTAGCGGTGGAGGCTACTGGAGTGAACTGCATTTCCGGCAATTCGTTGGTCACGGCAACCGGCGCAGCTGCCGCAATCGGCGCAGCCGCTAGTGCGGGAGCAGGCGCGGGTACGGATGCTGCAACTGCCTGCGTT
>CAYXHJ010000091.1:0-7014 GCA_964464855.1 uncultured Owenweeksia sp.
AACCAAAGCACCAGGGCCGAAATCCGCCAGATCGTAGGCGTCAAAGCCACCAAACTGTGCCTCGTGGGAAGCGCGAACGTTGTTGAGGGCCACCAAAGCATCAGCCAAGTTGTCTTCGCGAGCATAGCACTCCGCCAAGATCAATTGGTTCTCTACGTAAGACACCAACAAGTAGTTGTTGTCTGAAGCGAAGATTCCGTAGTAATCACCGTAGGACGCGTCGTCCCAGTTGGGGTCCAACGCTGTGTAACCACCGGGGAAGAAGTAGTAGTTGAAACGCTCGGTTTCGTCCGTCTTGCTGTTGCCACGGTAATCCGCACTGCTCGCATCCATCAACTTCTCGATGTGCGATCCGGAGCAGCTCATGTAGCCGCCACGGTTCCAATCCAAAAAGTCGTAGAACAGATTGTGCTTGCCCGGGGTGTAGCCTGCGTCGTGCAGCGCATACATGTCGTTGCCTTCGCTGATGCCATTCATGGCAGCGGCCTTGGCAGCGCTGTAGTTGCCCAAGTGCAAGTAGGCGCGAGCTTTCAAGGTGTTGGCAACCTCTTCCCAGTCAAAAGAACCGGCATAGGCCGCACGGTACTTGGTGGAACCACCCACTCCATTCGCAATAGCGTCGTCCAACAAGTCAATGGCTGCGTTGTAGACGTCGGCTTGATTGTCGTAAGCTGGATTGGGGAAATTTTCCACATCGCATGCCTCAACATTGGGTACATTGCCCCACAAAGCCGCAGCTGTCAACAACAGCTGAGCCTCGTTGATCTGAGCAATGCCCTTCAAGGCCATGTTGTTCTTGGCTTCTGCTTTTTGTTGAACAATGCGGGACTGCGCGATGCCTTCGGCATACAAAGTTCCCCAAATATTGTCCAAATCGCCGGCCACAACATTGTATTGGTCAACGGAGATGTACTGGCGATCCGAACCGCGGAAATAGCCGGCAAAAATGCCGCCCATGCGGGCCAATTCACCCTCTTGGACCATGACATTGGCCAATTGGGCACCCGTGATCATCAATTCCGGAGATGCATCCGAAAATTGATTGGGATTGGTGGAGTTGATGTCGTTGGGTTCACAAGCCGTCAACAAGACTGCTGCTACGCCAACTGCACTCCCGAATTTCACGAAATTTTTCATGTTTTCTATTTTTTATGGGAGTTGATTAAAGGCCCAAACGCACGGAGAAGATGAACGACTTCGTGCCGGGGTTGGTGAAGTAATCCAAACCGCGGCCGTTGGAAACGCCCGTCAAGTTCAATTCAGGATCTACCCCTTTGAACGGAGACCAAAGCAACAGGTTGCGGCCGGTAAAGCCCAAGTCCAATGAGGACAAGCCCAATTGCTTGGCTGTAGCGCGCGGAATGCTGTAACCCAAGCTCAACTCGCGCAAGCGGGTCCAAGAACCGTCGGTGATGAAGTGCTCAGAAACCGGGCCAAAGCCACCGCCCAAGCCGGTGTACCAGTTTTGGTCCAACCATACGTCGTTCTCGCTACCGAAGTTGCCCAAGTTGCCGCGTACGGTGTACGTACCGTCGGTGTTGGCATTTGCTACGTCAGCAATAGACTCCCCGTAAATGTTTTTCACCAGTGCTGCTTGTTCTGCAGAAACGGTGATCTCATTAGCCGTTTCAGGATCCACACCGAAGTACTTCAATACGCCGGAAGTACCTGCCCACATGTCTTGACCTTGAGAAGTCTCAAACAAAACGTTCATGGACAAGCCCTTGAAGGTCAATGAAGTTCCAAAACCAGCACGGTAGTCTGGATTCGGGTCGCCAATGACGCCTTCTTCAATGGCTTGCTGCGGGAATCCATTTTCGTCAAGAATCAACTTGCCGTCGGTATCGCGCTGGAACTTACCGCCCCACAATGCGCCCAAAGCATGACCTTCAACCGCACGAGAAGAAGAACCGGTGAAACCGGCCAGGAAGATGGACTGAACACCTTGCAAATCCTCAACCATGTTGCGGTTGCGGGTAAAGTTTCCGTACAAGTTCCATTTGAAATCACGGGTATCTACAACGTCTACTTTTGCATCCAGTTCCAAACCGGTGTTGGAAATGGTTGCGGCGTTGTCCCACTTGGAGGAGAAACCGGTAGAAGCCGGCACGTCTACGGCGAAGATGGCACCAACGGTGGTGTTTTGGTAGTAGGTACCGCTCAAGCTCACCTTGTTGTTGAAGAATCGAGCGTCAAAACCTGCTTCGTATTCGGTCTTGCGCTCCGGCTTGATGTTCGGGTTTCCTTGAACCGTAGAACGGTAGGTGGAACCACCGTAGTAGCTCGCATCCAATACCTCACCCCAACCGGAGGTAGAGCTGGCAGAAACGTAGTTGGTGGTCCAAATGTATGCAGGCGGTTCTACACCCACGGTACCGGCAGAAGCACGAACCTTCAAGAAGGAAAGTCCACTTGGATCCATGTTCAAATCCTTGGTCAAATCGTACGCCAAGTTTGCTGACGGATAGAAGAATTGACCTTTAAAGGTGGAGGCCGCTTCAGCAGCACCCGTCAATTCAACGAAGAAACGATCTTTCCAATCCAAGTTAACTACCGCGTAACCGCGGTTGTTGATCACGTGCGAGCGGCTGTTGAAGGGGCTGTTGTTGGCCGTTGTGGCGTTGCCCAAAGTGAAGCGCTCTTGGTCGCGAATAATGAAATTGAAGGCATTACCTCCAATTGAGCGGAACCGACGGGAGTTGGTGGTATATCCCACGGTAACTGCCAAGTTGGTCTGCTCGTTGAGCTTGTAGCTGGAACGGTCAAACACCAACAAAGAAGATTCAGTCTCGCTGATGTGCTCGTCGGTCAATGAACCGTTGGCCAAGCTGGCCGCAGAACGCACAGGGAAGAAGGTGATGCGGTCGTCTCCGCTGTAGTCCAAACCGTAGCGTGCCGTCAACTGGTGTACACCGCCCCAACGCAAGTTCAACTCGGGGGTGATGATGATGCGGTTAACTTCCGACGTGTTGATCTGTTTATTCAACGTCCAACCCGGGTTGTTGTACGTGGGAACGGCATCTCCCAAGTAGCGACGGTAGCCGCGGTGGGCTCCCACCGTTGGGATTCCGTTGGCATCGTAGTAGGTACCGGTGTAATCGGAGTTGTCAAAATCCGCAGGCGTGCGCAAGTAACCCAAGTACAAGCCGTTCAAGTTGGAGCCCTGCTGAATGCGGTTGGAGCTGACCTTGGACACGAAGGTATTCATGCCCACTTTTAGGTTGTTGTTGAGGTTGTTTGTAAAGTTCACGCGACCGGTGGTACGACGGTAGTCCGAGAAACCGTTCAGGATGCCCTTTTGGTCCCAATCCGAAACGCTAACAAACAAATTGCCGCGCTCGCTTCCCCCAGACAGGCTGATGCTCTTGTCGAGCGTCAAACCGTCGCGGAATACTTGGTCGCGGTTGGATTGGTTGAAAACGTCGCGGCTGCGCTTTTGAACAATGGGATAGTACTTCGTACCGTCCTCTGCTTCAAAGTAGCGCCCGGTAGTGTTGACGGAGTCCGCACCGCCCAAGCGATTTTCAATTTTATCGCCCCAGCTCAATGCGTTGTTCGCTACAAAACTGCCGTTAACACCCTGACCAAATTTTTCTTGCTTTACGTACTCCCGGTTGATGCGATCTACGCCTACGGAGAATCGCGCCTCCACGTTGTAGCCTTTGGTGTTGGCACGTCCTTTTTTGGTGGTGATCATGATCACACCGTTGGCCGCACGCGTGCCCCAAACGGCTGCAGCAGCAGCACCTTTCAGCACCTCAACAGACGCAATGTCGTCCGGGTTCAAGTCGTTCAAACGGCTCTGCTGTACCACACCGTCCACAGTTTGCCCAACGCTGGAGTTGCTGACGGGAATACCGTCCACAACGATCAACGGTTGGATGGAGCCGGTAATGGTAGACTGACCACGAACCTGAATGTAGGCACCCGCACCGGGATCTCCGGAGTTCCGGGTTACCAAGATACCCGAGCCCTTGCCCGATAGACCTTGAATGATTCCGCTCTCACCGGACTTCTGGACGCTTCCTCCCGCAACACTTACGGAAGCAATGCCCTTCTTGTCTTTGCTGCTTTGAACCCCCAAAGCAGAAACGGTGACCTCACCCAGCTGACCGGACTTCGTAGTATCCCGCTGATCCGGGAATCCCGTTGAAGCCGCCCGAACCGGTGCCACCCCTGCACCAACCGCCATAACAGCGCCCAGTACACCAGCAAACAGTTTGTTTGACATAAAGGTTATTTTTGTGTTAAGTGACGAAATGTAAGAATTTTTTAATTCGATCCACTAATTTGTTCACAAATTCACAACCTTTATTCAAATTCCTTGCGCCTCTGCAAATCCAAAGCCACCAGTATAGCCGCGAATCCCCAGACCGGTGCGGAGGCCTTGTCTGTATCTAAAAAATTATTGAGCACCCCGTGGGTGAAGTACGTTACGAGCCCGGTTGCTGCTGCCACGGCGAGCCAATAATCGTTGGCGTGTAAAGTCGATTTTTCCCGATAAAAAGGCAATACTGCCGCTCCCGTTCGCAGAAAAGTAACCAACAGCAGCAAAACAGCCGCAAGGCCCAAAACACCTTCCTCCGCCAAGGGACCAATGTATTCCGAATGCGCATTTCCGTTGTCTCCCGCGTTGGTGGAGATGATGGTTAAGTCCGACGAATGCTGAAAGGGAGCGTACTGGAACTGATAGGTTCCCGGACCCCAACCGGTCCAGGGTCGCTCCTGAAACATACGCAGGGCAGAGTTCCATCGGTTCAGACGCTCCAAATTGGAGGCGTCGGTGGAAATATTGCTCATGGACGCCACATGCTCGCCCAGTTGATCGGACGATACGGCCTTATTGCGCTCCGCACTCCGCTGCAATTGGTCTTTGACCGCATACAAACCGCCCAGCCCAATCAATCCCAAAAACAGCACTACGGACCAACTGATCCGCAAGCGGTGGATGAGGAAAATTCCCGCCGCGGCCACCAAACTCAACCACGCCGCGCGGGTGTAGGAGTACACCAAACCTACCAGCAAAAGCGTCAATAAAAATCCGGTCCCCATTCGGGTGAGTAAGGATTGTTGGCGAAAAGCAAAATACAGCGCCACCGGGATGTAGAGAGCCAAGGCTGCCCCGTACACGGTGTGTTCCTTGTAAAAGGGAAACATGACCCAGGTGGAGGTTTGCTTGCTGAAGTCGTACTGGGCGTGTACGCTTAGGGTGTAGGCCACGGCCACGGCCAGCGGCAATAAATACAGCCAAAAAAAGAGCTCCCGATAGGATTTCGTTTGAAAGACGTGCACCATTAAAAAGAAATAGGGCACCACAAACCATACACGGGCTACCCAATGTTTGATGCTGACCAAGGGCATGGAGCTGGTGATGGAGGTGAGCAACATCCAGCCCAAGTAAAAGTATATGGCCAGTGAAACCGGATGGCGCGCCACTTCTCGATTGATGTGCCCGGTCATGATGAGTCGGAAAAACAAAAGAAGCGTGATGCCAAACAGCAAGGGCTCTGTGGGCAAACTGAGCCCCACGTTAAAGCCGCGGTCTTGAAGCGTGACGCTCAGGGGCGTCATGGCCACTACGGCCAAAACCAACCAGTCCAGGCGAACAAAGGCAAACCAAACCACCGCCAAAGCAGCTGGAACCGCCAGCAAGGCGTACTGTTCCCAAGCTACGGCAGCAGCGAGAAACAGCCCCAGGGCCAAGCCAACGGCCCAAACCCAACGCGTTGGAAGCGGCGCGTTCACGCTTCTTTCAAACGGAGGTCTTTCACGGCGTTGGCCACCAAAATAAAGAGCATGGTGCCCACGAAGGCGGAGAACATGGAAACGGCCACAATCAACCAACGAACCGGGTAGGTTTTGCGTTCCGCCGGGATGGCCTTGGTGACGCGGAAGGTAGCCGGCATGGACTGCTCCGCATCCACGCGCGCTTGATCCAACTTGGTGCGGATCTTCACTTCTTCTTGCTTGAGCAAATACAGTTCGTCCCGCAGGGCTACGTACCGACCGCCGTAGCGCGCCAAGGTGTCCAGCATGTTCTGCAACTCACGAACAATTTTCTTGTCTTTACCCTCCAAGATGGCGGTGGCCAGTTGTTCGGAAATGACGGCACTTTGTTGCTCGTAGTCGTGCACACCCTTCTTGCGCAGGTTGCGCAGCTCCGCGTCCATCTCCAATACGTCCTCCCGAACCTTGTCGTATTCGCCCTTCACAATTTTGAATCCGTACCACGCACGGTTGCGCTGAATGCGGGACTTGACGCGGTCCAGCATGTCCACAATTTCGTTGGCGATGTCCGCGGCCATTTGCGGATCCGTGTCCAAAACCTGAATCTCCACGGACATGAATTGCGTGCGTTGGAAGGAAATTTTGTCGTTGAATTCCTCACGCAGGTAGGTCATTTTGTACTTTCCGGTGGGGTCGATGTCGTAGTGCTTCAACAGGTTGAATTTGACGGCAATGGTGTCAAAAATCTCGTCGGAATTCAAAATTTGAATGAGCTGTTCTGCCTGTTCTTCCGCACCAAAAGCCAACATGTCCTCGTCGGAAAAGCTGGTTTGCGGGAGCAAGACCTTGGAAACGGAATTGGACGTAGCCGGGAAAACGATGACGGAGCTCTTGTAGAGCGGCTTGATGAACCAGGAGCTGGAGGCCACAGCGCCCAAAAGGCCAGCAACCAAGGGCAACACCAGCAATGGCTTGCGCCATTGGTACAAAAACTGAAGCAAAAAGGTGGAGTTGTATTCCATAACGGGCACAAATTTACGCATTTGCGCGGGGTGCGGGTCCGCGCGCGGTGTGGATTATTCGTTTTCCGCCAGAAAGGCGTCCACGGAACGGAGGTGCAGGCCTTTTTGGGCCAGCAGCGCCTGCAGGCGCTGCTGGTCTGGGAGGTAGGCGGCGCGCAGCGCCGCGCGCACGTCCGCCGGCAGGGCAGGCTTGCCCGGGGCGAGCCACTTGTTTTTCAGGGAAGACCACAAAGTACTGGGGATGAGGCGGCGTGCCGCGTGCGCC
>CAYXHJ010000092.1:0-2051 GCA_964464855.1 uncultured Owenweeksia sp.
CGAATTTCTAGGGACGCATCGTAACTCATCCGAAGATCTTGCCCGGAATTAAAAACGGACGATTGACCCAATTGATCGAAAAACGAAGATCCTACCCCCATCCGCACAGAAACCCTATTGCTGGATTCTTGCGCGTGAACCGTGCCAATCAGGAACGCAACAGCCGCTAACATGCTAAATTTTAAAGACACAACGCTCTATTTTCTAATTCGACGACAGATATAACCGCATTGATTAACGAAAACGGAACTACTACGGCGAGCGGACGAACCCCGCTACTGATTCAGCTCCAGTAGGACAATGAGGTCCACCGTGCGGCACATTGACGGACTTCTTTTGAATTAATTAGTCAAATATTTTGAAATAATACTTTTTAAATAATGAATATATCTACTTCAATATCAATACTTTAAAATTGATATTTTAATATAATCTACCAGACAATTCAACATGTTATGAACGTCCATTTCAAGAGCTTCTATCGATACCACCCCTTCCTACAAAATCCGACTGCGGAGAATCGCTTAGTTGACTAAAAACCATTCCTTCAACGGAACCAGCGTCATCCGGGATGCCGTCCTTGCCGCAACGAATGCAGGTGACGTCGGGCACCAACACCAACCCGGAGCACAAGGCACCAGCCCCCTCGCGAACAATTTCGTCCGCAACTCCTTATTTATGAAGCACTTTTGCCCATGCAGCACGGCTCCAACTACGACTACCTCTTTGCAGGAGCCGGCGCGTCCGCCAGCTTACTGCTGCTGGCGCTGCACAAACGCGGTCGGTTGCGCGGAAAAAAAGTGCTGCTCTTGGATCCGGACACCAAGCAGCACAACGACAAAACCTACTGCTTTTGGGCCCGTTTGGAAGAGCCCATTTTAGTAGACTTGGACCCGCTCATCAACGCCCAATGGAGCAAACTGGAAGCGGCCGGGCAACCCCCACAAGCTCTTGATAACCAAGTTTATGCGCGCATTTCCAGCCTGGCGCTCTACGAACACCTGCGTCGGTTGGGCGAACAAGAGGGATGGGAGCGAAGACTGGGAACGGTGGAACGCGTCGGGTCAAACGACCACGGAGCTTGGGCGGAAGTTGGCGGGGAGCGCATACAGGCAAGGAGAATCCTGGACTCCCGTCCCCCCGAGCGGGGAACCGTCGGGCCAAACGAGGTACACCTTTGGCAAAGTTTTGTGGGCTGGCAGGTGCGAACGGAGGCGCCCGCATTTGATCCCACGTGCTTTTCCATGATGGATTTTGAGGTTCCACAAGCGGAAAACACGCAGTTTGTTTACGTTTTGCCTACCTCACCCCACGAGGCGCTGGTGGAATTTACGCGGTTTGGCGCGGAAAAAATTACCGACGCCCAGGCGGAGGAGGCTTTGGGTGCTTACATCGCCTCCCGATGGGGACGCGCCCAAGTGCTGGCCCAGGAACGCGGCCAAATCCCCATGAGCACGGCCGCACACCGCAGCGCAGACCTCCCCCACGTTTGGAACCTGGGCGGGCGCGCTGGGCGCATCAAGCCCAGCACCGGCTACGCCTTCAAGTCCATGTACGAGTGGTCCGAAACCGCGGCCACCGAATGGAGCGCCCCACTCCCCCCGGAGGGCCGGCAACGCCCCCGCCACCGTTTCTACGACCGACTCCTTCTAAGCATTCTTCAGCACGAACCCCACCGCGGAAAAGGCCTCTTTGAAAAACTATTTGCGCAGCAAAAACCCGCGCGCATCTTTGAATTCCTGGACGAAAAAATGCCCTTGGCCCAGGAGCTCCGCATGCTCGTTCTGCTCCCCTGGGCGCCCTTCTTGCGCGCCATCGTGCGCCAACACCCCCACACCCTGCGTGCCCTGCTGCTCACCGTCTTCACCCTCCTCCTCCTGGCGCTGGGCGGTGCGAAACACGCCCAAAGTTGGACCGGCGGACTGCTGGCCCTGGTTGGACTCGTATGGATTGGACTGCCCCACGGGGCCGTAGACCATCTTTTGGAAACCGGCTCGCTGCAGCCCCAAAAACTGCCGCGGTTCGTGGCCCACTACCTGGGCCTGGCCGCC
>CAYXHJ010000092.1:2061-7002 GCA_964464855.1 uncultured Owenweeksia sp.
CTTGAGCATGAATCTTCCAATGCGCAATCAAATCTTCTGTCTCAGTTGGCATAGCCCACTACCTGGGCCTGGCCGCCGCCATGGGCGTCGTTTGGCTGCTCGCTCCCGTTGCCGGACTCGCGCTTTTTTTAATCTATTCCGCCGGCCACTTCGGACAAGCAGACGGTCAAACCTGGGGTTGGAGTGCCCCGCGCAGCTGGGCCTGGGGGGCGTCGGTCTTGGCGTACCTCCTGGGCACGCACGGCGCCGAAACGTCGGTCGTTGTTCACGCCCTCTGCGGACAGCACTGGACCCTGTCCCTGCCGCCGTGGAGCTTGTTTCTCTGGCTGCCTTGGGCGCTGCGCGAGAAAAACACCTCCTGGCAAATCACCCTCCTGTGGCTGGTTTTAAGCGCTTGGCTCCCGCTGCTCCTGGCCTTCGGCCTCTACTTCATAGGGCAACACAGCTGGAACGGTTGGACCCACCTCCAACGCGGCACGGGCCGCACCGCGCGCTCCCTATGGCTGCAGTCCCTGCCCTTCCACCTGGGCGCCTGGTTCCTGCTGGGCCTCGCCCTGTGGCTCTGGCCGCAATTCTCACCCTTTTCCCCCAGCCCGACGGTTCCCGCAGCGTCTTACGTCGCTGCCTTCAGCGCAGTCACCGCGGCCAACAGCCCGACCGCAGACCTGCCTGCTTGGGCCGCGCCTTTCTTCGTCTTTCTCTCCTGCATCAGCTTCCCCCACGTGTGGGCCATGCATCGGTTTTACGGTCGTTTGGCATCCCAAACGCCTAATTAACCGGCTTCTGGACCTATTCTGCGCGCAATGCGTGCACTTCCTGCTTCACTCGGGCACGAATTTCGTGGAGCGCCGTGCTTTCCCAATCCATTCCCTTGCGGGGCGGACCAATCAAATGCAATCCAGGATCTTGCCGACGTCCCGGTTGAATGCCCAATGCCAACGGATCCGATTCCAGCAGACCGTCGAGCACTGCGGAATCAATCCAGGGTTCTTTCAATTTCTTTCCAAAAGACTGCGGTCCCGTGCAGTTGATGACCCATTGAACGTCCAACGTTTCCTCGCGATCGGACGTTCCCCGAGCCATCCAACGCACTTGAAACGTGGAGCCGTCCGTGCTGATGGTTCGGATCCGACCCGCATTTCGTTTCAATTGACCGTTGCGCTCCAAGGCCTCCAAACGATCCAAGCTGGCCGCCGGCAAACGATGCCGGTGCACCTCCCAATAAGGCCGGAGGTGCCGCAAAAACTGTTTACGCTCCGCAGCGGACCACGCCGCCCATAGAGCCGGTGTGAATTCGCGCAAATCGTTCACCACAGAAATCCAATGCGCCCCTTCTGATTCCGCCTGGGCTACCGCCCGTCGAACCAACCGACACAATTCCAATGGGCTCCACGAGCGACCGGCGTGCGGTGCAAACCACGGATAGGCCGGAGCCGGCCCGTGGCTGAGCGGATACATGCCCCTGCGGGAAAGCGCGTGTATGGGGCCCGTATGTCCCTGGGCCTCAAGCGCCAAAACCTGATCCACCATCGTCAAACCCGTACCCACCAAAAGAACCGAATCGGACGCCGGCACCAAGGCCAATCCCGCTCCGCGCCACGGATCGCTCCAGTAGTTCGGATGGTTCAAAACAGCCGGATCTGTAGCGACGTCGGCCGGACTGAAATTCCCTGTGGCGATCCAAACGTTTTGGGCCCACAACGAACCTTGTGCCACCCGAAGATGAAACGCAGCCCCATCTTTGGACAGATGTTCCAATTTCTGAAACACAAAGCGAACGCTGTGCTGTGGATGTTGATTCAAAGCGTCGTGCACCGTGGCTGTGATGTAGCGGCCGTATACCGTACGCGGAACAAAATCGTGCGGACCGTAGGAATGTCCTTCCGCCTTCAGCCAACGAACAAAGTGATCCGACTGATCCCAGTACAGGCTCATCCGCTCCGCTGGAACGTTCAAAACCTGGGCAGTAACCTCTGCCGAATAAGCCTTTCCCTTGAACAGTCGGTGCGGATTTTCTTCCAACACGGCAATGGAAATGGGGGACTGAGCGGTTCGCAGCAGTTCAATAAGCGCCAGGCTGCCGCTCAACCCACCACCCACCAAAACGTGGTCGTACTTCGGATGCGTCATGGTGCAAAGATAATAAACTCCTACTAAATAGGTGGGTGTTTACGCTTCTGCCTTGCACGCAATTCGGTCGATAAAAATGTGAATCCCTTTTTACTCCACCACCAGCACCGCCACCTCGTTCCGACGGTTCGCCAAATCCCACGGCGCGTTGTAGCCCATGTACATAAAATCTCCGCGAGTAACGACGCCGTTGTCCTGCAAAACCTGCTTCAACAGCCCGCATTTTTCGCGAATTTTTGCGTCGGAGGCGTAGCCGGAAAACCCCAGCACAGCCAGCGTTTTGGGCCCTTCCTCCACCACCTGCACGCGGCCAGACAGCGGCTTGGGCAAAGACTCCAGCGAATACGCCCGCGGCATCACAAAATACATGGACGCCTCCTTGCCCAAATTCATGACCACCGGAGCCGTCATGCTGATCTTTTCCTCGCGCTCGTTGCCGCCAAAAATGTATCCCGCTACCGTGCGAAATCCCGTGCTGCCCATGCGTTCAAATGAACTGTCGGGCAAATCCGTCTTCGCCAAAACCATGCGGTTGTAGGCGCGCAACTCCACGTCGCCCAGCTTTCGGACCACCCGATACTCGGGCTCCTCAATGGAACCCTTACGCGTCATGGCCCACGCTCCAACGGCCAAAACCGCCACCACCAAAACCACTGCTGCTACCCACATACCTTGTTTCATGAGTCCTCATTTATTAGTCAACAGCTGCGGGGGCAGATGGTTCCCTTCCCGACGGTTCCAACACGGCCAACCTACGGCTCAACAGGCGCACTACTCCCCCAC
Organism: uncultured Owenweeksia sp.; assembly: GCA_964464855.1. GTDB lineage: Bacteria > Bacteroidota > Bacteroidia > Flavobacteriales > Schleiferiaceae > CAMDTE01. Next base: position 4,975 of record CAYXHJ010000092.1, read on the forward strand.
CCGCTCGTACGCATCGTAAATCGCCAGCATCAGCCAGCCAAAAACCACAGCCGCCACCAGCAAAAGGGTACTCGGCCACCCCGTCACGCCAAAAGACAGTCGGATCAAAACGGTGGAGATGATGAACCCCGAATTGCGAATAATCTTGTGGAACTCGTCCGTGTGCAATAGTGAAATCAACAACAACAAAACGTCCACTGCAATCAATACGGTAAAGAACTGGTCAAAAAAGACGGTGTTCACGTTGGGTAGATGAGCGCCCACCAAATGATCCTTGGTCGCGTGCACCAGCCACGAACCAAAAGAAAACACCACCATCAGCAGTAGCGCAGGCGCCAATAACGTGGCCAGCCAACGCTTCAGGCGCACAAACGAACGCAATTTTGGGTTTTCGGCCGACGGTTCCAGCAGCGCCGGGGCCAACCTTTTGTTCCTGCGGTGAAATAAAAACAACAGAAAAAACAACGCCAGCGAGGCCACCAAATCAAACGTAAAATTGATGTCCTGCTGCATCCCAAACCACCCCTCCGAAACACTGATTTCAGACAAATCCTTAAAAAGCCGACGGATCAAAATCAGCGTCACAATTTCGTACTGCTTCACCACGTAGGTGGTGATGGACCGGGGCAAATAGTACACCACCAAGTACACCTCGTACACCAAAATGAACGAAAACGGCGTGTAAATGGCGGAAATTGGATTGGACCAATCCACCCCCAACAAATCCGACGCCAGCCAGCCCCACTTGATGCCCGCCACCAGTCCCAAATGCACCAAAAAACCAGCAATCGCCAGGTACAAAACCACGCGCTCCACCGTTCTCTGGGCCCGATCCGAAAGAAACCACTGCGAAATCAAGTCCATGACGTTCGTCTAAAAAGGTTCAAACGCCTGTTGCAACCATTGCGACTGACGACTCTAACCTAACCAAAAACGACCTAAAACGTTCTGTAATTCAATGAATTAACAAAAATTTACCGCACTTGTTCAATCTACAAACGTCGTACGCAGCACGTCTTTTACGGCTTTGACCTCCACAGGGTGCAAACGACCCAACCGACTAATTACCCGCCCATTATCCAGTGCGCGAATTTGATCCAACACCACCCAGCTGGGTTCCTTCGTACTCCGAACAGGAACACGAGTGGGGTACGCACGGGCATGAGTGGTAATGGGCGCAACCACGACCGTTTCAACATTGCGATTCAATTCGTTCGGCGAAAGCACAACACACGGCCGGGTCTTCTTCATTTCACTTCCCACCGTAGGATCTAAATTCACCAAAACCAACTCGTATTGTTCAAAGCTCTTCATTGATCAAAGCCCTCATCTTCAAACACATCCGGAAGCAACAGACCCTCATCGCTTCCTGCCAAACGCGCGCGCTGAAATGCAGCATCCCATCCGGCTCTAGGATTTACCGACGGCCGCAATACAATGCCATTAGGTTCTAATACAACTTCCACGACATCCAAAATGCCGTATTGATCCAAGACCGTCTTGGGAAGGCGAATGCCTTTTGAATTTCCAATTTTAACAACTGACAGTTCCATAGAACACAAAAGTACATACATAGTAATTACTGTGCAACTTTTCACAAATTATAAATAAAGCAATTATCCGAAGACCAATGTCTATTCAATCCTTCAACGCAGACCGAAAAACATAATCCTGCAGCAAACGCTGCGGCAACCACGGGCGCACCCACTTAAATAAAAATCGCTGCTGCCTGCCGCTGATCCAATGGTGCTTGGGTCGTTCCAACAAACGCACAATGTCGCGCGCCACGCATTCGGGCGCCAACACTCCCGCCATTCGCTGGGACCGTCGCGCTCTGCCGTTGTTTTCCCGGAAACGCGTCGCCAACGGCGGTGGTGCCACAGACACCACGCGCGCCGCAAACCCCTTCAAACGCAGTTCCCAATCCACCGACTCCGCCAATCCACTCACAAAACGTTTGGTGGCCGAATAAACCGACATCCCCGGCGTTGGGACCAATCCCGCCATCGACGAAACCAACACCAGTAC
>CAYXHJ010000093.1:0-1131 GCA_964464855.1 uncultured Owenweeksia sp.
CGCATGCACCAGCAAGGCAAGCCCACCAGTACCAATCCCATTGCGTCCATTTTTGCGTGGACCCGCGGCTTGGCCCACCGCGGCAAGTTGGACGGCAATGCCGAATTGATCCGCTTCTGCGAAACGTTGGAGCAGGTGTGTGTGGATGTTGTGGAGTCCGGCAAAATGACCAAAGATTTGGCCGTTTGCGTGCACGGCAACGACGTGCGCCACGGCGAACACTACCTGTACACCGAAGAGTTTTTGGACGCGTTGGACACCGAGCTGCGCGCTCGTTTGTAATACCCGACGATCCGGCTGCCCGGCTGCTGCGCTACAAGCGTATGCCCAGGGCTGCGGCTGCGGAAAGCAGTTTGTTTTTTAGCGAAAAGCCTGCCTTTTGGTAGGCTTTTTGCGCTTTAAGGAAGCGACCAGCTTTGTGGTAGCTGCGAGCGAGTTGTCGTTGCAGTTCGGATTCTGCCGCCTCCAGGTCTGCGGATTGAATCCAACCATTGCGCATAAACCGAGCCCACTGCATTCGGATTTTGGCCGCATGGCTACCCAAGGCAGAAGACATGCCCGTGCCGATTCGGTAGGCCGTCCAAGGGAGATCGGACCAACGCCGGGGACGGAAGTCTGCGTAGAGGAGGCGAACCCACAGGTCCAAATCTTCGGTGCCCTGGAGGCGTCGGTCGGTTTGAAAAGGAAATTTTTGAGCCAAGGAAGTACTCAAAACGGTGGCACTCGGGACCAACGGCGAACGTTTGAGCAGTACATCCGACGGTTGGTGCACGGGGTCTCCGGCCCGGACTCGGCCGGGAGAAGCGGGAGGGGACCACTCACGAATGCTGTGGTAAAACCAATGCCCTCGGGGCTGCGTGGCGGCAAAATCGTTCCACGCTTCGGCAAAGGTTTTCTGGTGGTGCGATAAATAAACATCGTCGGCATCCAAAAAGGCAACCCAAGGTTGTGTGGCTCGGGCCAGACCGGCATTGCGGGCCGCGCCCAATCCGGTATTTTGGGGCAGTCGAATCAATTCCAAGTTGGGGTGGGCGTTTGTTGCCAAGAAAGAATCCAAGAGGCCAGCGGTCTCGGCACTGGAACCGTCGTCCACCACCACTATCTCCTTATCCAAAGCCACGGCCGAGACGG
>CAYXHJ010000093.1:1173-5151 GCA_964464855.1 uncultured Owenweeksia sp.
TGTGCGGCTCCCCGAGCTGAAGCAATGGCCGCCTCTACCGTGGAAGCAGCATTGTAGCACGGGATGACAACGGTTAAACTCATGCTTCGGGAACAAAAAAGAAACGTGGAAAAAACCGGTGAAGGAGTTTTCGTAGCGGTTCTTTTAAATGTACGCATTCCAAAGCAAATACAGCAAGTCGCACGGCGCCTTCGTACGGGATGTGGAGAAGCACCAGGGGGTGAATGCGCGCAAAACGTCGAAGCAATCGAAGATTAATTCGTCTGTTGCTGGACGCGTTTGGTCCGGTCCATTCTTGCCGGTACAGCGAATGTGCCCACCACGAGGCGAAATTCCGGTACGCCTTTTTTTGGCGTTGGATGGGTGGGGAATGCCGGGCCACCAGGTCGTCCGCAAGCATTAGAAGTTCTTGATAGACGGCACCACTGGCATTGGCGGCTTGTCGTTGGGTTTGAGCGTGCACCCGAAAACGATTGAGCGGGGTAGGAAGGTAGGCAATGTCTCCGTGCTCCAACAGGCGCGTGTAAAACGCCCAGTCACCGTTCAAACGGTAGTGCGGATTGGCACCACCCGCGGCCAAATAAGCGTCCCTGCGGATCAGCGCCCCGCTCGCATTGGGAACGACGTTGTGCAAAATGAAGTACTCCCGTATTTCATCCACCCCGCGCGCGAAGTAGGGTTGGAGCCAGCGTTCCGATTGAGCGCCAAAGAGGTACTCGTAGTTTTTCTGGAAAGAATGGAGGATTCGACTCTCCTCGTCCATCAAGAGGGTTTGAGCGTACACCAAAACCGCAGTAGGATGTTCTTGGGCGCATTGGAGCAAGGTCTCCAACAGGAGCGGGTCGGCGGAGTCGTCGCTTTCCGCAATCCAAACGTACTGGGAGGTGGCCAAGCCCACACCCTTGTTCCACTGTGCGAACGGACTCCCGGAATTCAGTTCGTTGGCCACAACACGCCAGGTAGGGCGCTCCGCGGCGTAGTCGGTGAGGATGGACAGCGAGTGGTCTGGGGAGCAGTCGTCCAGCAACAAAACTTCGTTGGGCACTACCGTTTGGGCCAAAATGCTGTCCAACCGTTCGGGAAGGTAACGGGCGTGCCGGTAATTGGGAACCAAGACGGTAACGGAGGGAAGCATCTCCCAAAAATACGCATTACCTTGGCGGTATGCGGGTTTTGGTACTGGGAATGCCCAAAAGCGGGACGACGTTGGTGTACGCGCGCCTGGCGCAGGCGCGCGGATTGGACCCGAATCAACCGGGACCAACGGCGTTTTTTGAGCCGGAACCGCGCGCGTTTTGGCCCGAAGAATCCACGGCGAAAGCCTTGATGGTGGATCCCGTTGGGGGCATGGGAAGTCGGGTTTCGGAGCCGTTTTGCGGTTGGTCGGTGGAGCAAGCCCTGGAGCAGGGGCAATCCTTTGACCTGCCTATTTTGCTGCTTCGCGACCCCCGAGACCGTTGGCTGTCTGCTTTTTTTTACCGTTGGCTGTACGTGCACGAACCGGATCCGCGTGATTTTCAGCGAGCACTGCGCTTGGTGCAGCACAAAGAAGCATACCCCCGTGAAGTGTCGTTTGCCGCGTTGGCACGTCCGCGCGGATTGCCGCAAGAAGACTGGCTCACGGACCTGGCGGTTCGTTTGGACCGACTTCGGTCTTTGGAGGAGCAGGCACGTGCGGCGGGTTGGGCCGTACTTCGGTACGAAGATTTTCGACGCGGCAATTTCAAAGCGCTGGAAGGAAGAATTCCGTCCGACTGGGTCTTAACCCCAGAAGGGGAACAAGCGCGCAACTTCAGCCACATTGCCCGAACACGAGGCGATGGCAACTGGCGGCGGTGGTGGTTGCCGGAGGACGAAGCTTTGTTTCGACCGCTGTGGCAAATGCACTTGGAAGCGTGGGGGTACGAGTCCGGCGGCGCATGGGAATTTGATTCCCAGCCGCTTTTAAATCCATCGGAGGGATCGGAGTACATGATGGGCTTGTTCCACCACGAAAACGGTCCAAACGCGTCCTGGGAGCAGCGCTGGGCGCGCTCCAAGCGGTCTATTAAACGCTTTTTGTGGCGTTAAGCGGGTTCGGATGACGCTACGGTCCACTGGGGATCCAGCCACAAACCGTTGAAGCGCGGGGCAAAGGTGTCCCCATTGGGGAAATAAAGTCCTTCTTCCACCGCAAAAGGCAGTGCCACCGGTAAGTGCACCAATTCCAGGTCGTTCTCCGTCAAACGAAGTCCCAGGTGGTAGGTGCCGCGCATCAGCGGCAATCGGTCAAATTCCAAAATAATTTTAGCGCGTTCGGGCCACCAATCGGACCCCAAACCCGACGTAACCGGACTCAGCGGCGCCAGGAATTCACCGTGTTGGTTGAAGAGGGTCAGGCGCAGGTTGGGCCGCTGCAAGGAACGATCGTTGTTCAAGGCCACCACCAAGCGCGCAGGTTGACCGGCTACCAAGGTTTGGGACCAGCGCACGGTCGAGATCCAGGCATTGGTAGGAAGGGATTCATCATTTTTAGACGACGCGTGGGCATTCTTGTACGCTTCCAATACGTCGGGAACAGGCCCGGAAAGGCGTTCGCGTCCGGCGTCGATCCACAGGGCTTGCGTACACATGCGGCGAATGGTGCCCAAATGATGCGATACCACCACGGCAATTCGCCCCTCTTCGGCCAGAAGAGCGTGCATGCGTTCAAACGATTGTTGCTGGAAGGCGGCATCGCCCACGCCCAAGACCTCGTCCAAAAGGATGATGTCCGATTGCAGTTGCGCGGCCACGGAAAAACCGAGGCGTATTTTTTGGCCCGACGAATAGTGTTTGAGCGGAAGGTCCAACTGCGCAGAGACCCCCGAAAAATCGGCAATGGCATCCAGTTGAGCCCGAATTTCCGCCCGGCGCAGCCCCAAGATTTGACCGTACAAAAAGATGTTTTCGCGGCCGGTGAGTTCCGGGTGAAAACCGGTACCTACCTCCAAAAGGCTTGCCAATCGGCCGGAAATGTTGAGCGAACCAGACGTTGGAGCTGAAATACCGGAAAGCAACCGCAATAAAGTAGACTTGCCGGCCCCATTAGCGCCCACAATCCCCACGGAGGTGCCAGCCTCCCAACGCCCAGACAACCGGTCCACAGCCGTGCGTGTGCCGAATTTCTTGGTCAGCTGATCAAAGTGGATGAACGGTTTCATACCCAATCGGCAGCATTTTTACCCCAGCGATTGAGCACGCCATAGCCGGATAGTGGGAGCAGCAACGCTACAACCCACAGGAATCCGACGTCGAACCCTACGGATTGGGTTAGAATCGATTGAAGCGGACCCCAACCGGGAATCCAGGCCAGGTAATCCGAGAACGAGCTGCCAGAGCCCAAGAGAAGCGGGGAGAGGAGCAGTCCCAGTTGCGCCAGGAAGGGCAACGCAACCGCAACATCCCTAAATCGGGCGGCCGGGAGTGCCAAAAGTGCACCCAGTCCAAGCCCTCCCATTAGCGATGCTGCAAAAGCAACCAACGCATCAGCTACCAGCGATGCGTTTACATGCGCGCCGGTTAACGCCGTAAAAATTCCCCACAAGACCAACCCAACGGCTCCATCTACTGCCGCAACGACGCCTTTAGAAAGCGGATACGAAAAAGAAGGGATTGCGGTTTTGGTCACCAGTTCCCGATTGTGTGCCAGGGACAAGGCGCCCGAAAACGCGCTGTACGAAAAGGCATTCCAAACCACCCAGCCCAAGAGCCACAAATCGGCGGATACCGTTCGGTTCCAGGTCTTTCCCACGAAGAAGAGGGCCGCTGCCATCGCCAGGGGCTGGGCCAAGCTCCATAAACTTCCGAGTATACTCTGTGCATACCGGGCTCGTAAGTCGCGTTCGGCCAAGGTCCAGCCCAAGCGCAAAGTTTGCATCAGAAGGGAAGGTATTCCATACCACCAGCCTCCTCAGGTGTGCCGGCTTCTGGCGTTGAGACCGGCACATCGTCCACAGT
>CAYXHJ010000093.1:5251-6994 GCA_964464855.1 uncultured Owenweeksia sp.
CAGCCTCCTCAGGTGTGCCGGCTTCTGGCGTTGAGACCGGCACATCGTCCACAGTGCCTTCGTCGTCCAAGAACATTTGGTTGATCTCGTCCATCAACCCCGGTTTGTAATCCGGGCAGCGCATTTTCTCCGCAAGTGCTGCAGCTAAAGGCTTGAAGGGCACCACGTACCGACGGCTCAATCCCGAGCGCTCCACCGAGCCCATAAAATTGGCCCAAATGGGAAGAGCTGTTGCATTTCCAGCACCGCGAGCATCTTTGAAATGCACCAGAGGTGAGGAAGCTCCAACCCAAACACCAGCTACAATTTTAGGCGTGTACCCAACAAACCATCCGTCGGAGTAATTCTGCGCAGTGCCTGTTTTTCCCGCATAATCACCGCTGAGACCGTACGCACGAACACTGTTTCCCGTTCCTTCGTTGATGACCGCGCGCAGCATGTCCGTAAGCATGGCAACGTTAGCAGTGTCCATCACGGCGCGCATACCGGTGGGTTTTCGCTCGTATAGGACGTTGCCCATTTGGTCCGTGATGCGTGTAACAGCCACAGGCGTAAAGGACTTGCCGCCGTTGGCAAACGCGCCGTACGCAGTAACCAACTCCAGCAAAGAGGCGGTGTTCGCACCCAAAGCCATTGCGGGGCGGTCGTCCATCTCGCCTTTAAAGCCCAACTTGCGAGCCATGCGCACTACATTGCCTCGCCCCGTTTTCATAAGGGCCTCCACCGTGGCCACGTTGATGGATCGCTTCAAGGCGCCGCGCATGGTGTATTCCCCTCCGTAAATGCGGTCGTGGTTTTCCGGCGTCCAATTCACAAATTCCGGATACGTTTTCAGTTCGTTTTCAAAATACGTACACGGAGAAATGCCTTTTTCCAAGGCTGCCGCATACACGACGGGTTTAAACGCTGAGGCGGTCTGCCTGCGCGACAAGACGTGATCGTACGGCAGGTATTGGAAACTGGGTCCGCCAACCCAGGCCTTTACGGTACCACGTACGGGGTCCAGGGCCACCAAACCACAAGAGAGCAATGCTTGGGCATACTTCACGGAGTCCAACGTGCTCATGTTTTTGCGCTCGTCTCCTTCTTCGGTGTAGGCAAAGACCACCACGGACTTCTCCTTATTCAATTCCGCCTCAATTTCTTCTTCACTCGCGCCGTCCGCCTTCATCCGCTTGTAGAGCGCTGTATTCTGCACCTCGCGCTTCAAAAAATCCGGCAATTTTTTCCAGGCCGACTCCCCCCAATGGGCATTGAAATTGCGTTGAATGCGTTGCATTTGACGCCAAACCGCTTGGTTGGCAAACCGTTGAAGGGAGGAAGAGAGCGTCGTTTCCACCACCAATCCGTCCCGGTCCAAATCGTATTCGGATCCATCGGGCTTCCTTAACTCTCCCAAAATCTCTTCAATTTCCGGACGGATTGCGGCCAAAAAGTACGGAGCTGGCTTCTCGTCTTCTAAGTTGTAATAGTTGATTTCCAGTGGTTTAGCGCACAGTTGCTCGTATTCTTCTTGCGTCAAATACTCATACTTCAACATTTGTCCCAGTACCACATTTCGGCGCTCTCGGGCGTTTTCGGGATTCTTGCGCGGGTTGTATTTGGAATTGGCCTTCAATAAGCCCACCAAAACAGCCGCTTCTTCCAAGTTTAAATCCACGGGTTTCTTGTTGAAGTACCGCAAACTGGCCGTTTCAATTCCGTACACGTTTTCGCCAAAGCTGACGGTATTCAGGTAGAGCT
>CAYXHJ010000094.1:0-3755 GCA_964464855.1 uncultured Owenweeksia sp.
CCGGTTTTGGCCGATACTACACTGCCTTGAATTTTGTAGGTCAACGGTACTTCGTAGAACGTCCATACGTCGTAACCGCCTTTTCCACCGTCGCGATTGGAGATGAAGTAACCGTCTTGCAAACCGCCCGGACGCAACACCAAATTGATGTCGTCGTTTTTGGAATTGATGGGGAAACGCAGGTTCTCGGGCTCGCCATTCGGCAAACCATCGGCCCCCAGTTCAACGCGGAATAAATCCATTCCGCCCATACCCGGCAATCCGTCCGACGAAAAATAGAGGAAACCGTCGTCGTGAACGTACGGGAACAACTCATCGCCCGGGGTGTTGACCAATTCGCCCAAATTAATGGGGGTACCCCAACGTTTCTTGCGCTTGTCGTATTTGGACACCCACAAATCTTTTCCACCTTTGTTTCCGTCTAAATCACCTGCGAAATAAAGCATTTGATCGTCCGATGAAATACTGGGATGACCTACACTTTTTGATGAATCCGAAGTGAAAACGACCGGTTCTGGCGCACTCCAGGCAACGCCCATGCGCTTGGTTTCGTAGATCGCACAACCCAACTGGGCGCGCTTGACGTCCATGCAGCGGGTGAAATATAGGGTGCGACGACGGCTGTCGTACGACGCGGCTCCTTCGTGATCGGCTGAATTCAGAGGTTCCGGCATTAAAACCGGCGTACTGAACACCTGATCCTTCGCTGCTTTTGGGTCCGGTTTCGCTTTAGCACCACGTTTTGACTTGGGTGCACCCGCAGGAGCCTGGCGCTGAGCCGTGTATAAATCTGCAAAGAATTCACCCGTCCAACCGTCTTGACGCTTGGTCAATCCGCCTTCGCGGAACGAAGTAAAGATCAATTCATCATAGGTATCTGGTTTACCGGAGAATGCCAATCCAACTTCGTGAAAGCGGGAGTTCACCGAACCCAAATTACCTACCTGATAGCGTGTCAATGCCTTTTTCCAATCCATGGCATCCTTGCAAGATTGAACCCCTTTGGGACCCCGTGGGTCTTCGGGCATTTGCTTGGCGTAATCTTGGTATGCTACCAACGCTTCTTCGTATTCATCCAAAGCTTTGTGCATGTCCGCCATGATCAACAAGACCGACGGATCCTTGTACCCCATTTTCACAGCACGTGCGTACTGTGCATTGGCTTCCTTGTACCTACGCGTCCACCGGTAGCATTCGCCCAAGCGAAAAGCCACTTCGGCCTTATCTGCACGAGCCTTGGCCTTTGAAAATCCCTTTTTGTATAGGGTGATCGCTTTATAGTATTCTTTAGCGTTGTAGTAGTCGTCGGCATCGCGCAAAATTTTGGGACGCTTAACTTTTTCCGCCTTGGCTGCCTTCTGTGCTTGAGCGCGTTGGGCGGGAGTTAACTCTTTTTCTTTGGGCGCTGCCGTTTCCTTAACCGGCTTGACGGTATTGGCTTTGTTGGCATCCTTCCCCTTAGAAGCCGGGGCTGCAACGGACTTTTTGGGGTCCGTTTTGGTGCCCGACGACTTACTCGACGCGGGTGCCGCAGTTGTTTTGGTCGCTGGTTTTGCAGCAGGTTTCGTTACCGTTTGGCCCAAAGCAACGGCCGGCAAAAATGCCAAAAACAGGAGAATAGAATACAGACGGGACGTCGGAATCATAGCGTTATTGAGTATACAGAAGGCTAAAATAGGAAATAAAAATCCCCCAAGCCATACGGTTTGGGGGATTTCTTTTCTGCAACGGCGTCAATTCAACGAGCGTACAGCATTTCACGGTACTTAGGCAAAGGCCAAAGAGCATTGTCCACCGACAATTCCAATTTGTCTACGTGGTAGCGAATGGTCTCGAAATGGGGCTTAACGGTATCGCAATACGCAACGGCACGGGCCTCTGCATTTTCGATTTTATTCGCCACTTTTCGTGCCTCCGTCATGGCATTAACCTCACTGGACAAGATGTGAATTCGATTGCCCAACTCGGTGACCAGATCCAACTGCGGCTTAGCCAATTGAGCAAAGGTTTTTTCGTCGTATAACGACTTCAATTTCAATGCACCTTCAGCTACTTGCGCCTGGTAGGCCATGGCCGTAGGCAAAATGTGGTTTGTTACCAAATCACCCAAAGTCCGGCTTTCGATTTGAATTTTTTTGAAATAGTCCTCCAACAAGATTTCGTACCGTGCCTCCAACTCGACGTGGTTCAAGATATTGAGCTTCTCAAACAACGCTTTTGACGATTCGGAAACGTAGGCTTTCAATGCACGGGGCGTATCCGGTAAATTGCTCAATCCGCGCTTGGCAGCTTCGTTCTTCCACTCTTCTGAGTAGCCATCGCCTTCAAAACGAACTTTATGTGAAGTTGAGATCAAGTCCCGAAGAACGTTAAACAAAGCATCGTCCTTCTTGAGGCCTTGTTCGATCAGCGCATCAACAGACTTTTTAAATTCCAAAAGCTGATTGGCCACAATGGTATTCAACACCGTCATCGACTGAGCGCAGTTGGCAGAAGATCCCACCGCACGGAACTCAAACTTGTTGCCCGTAAATGCAAAAGGAGAGGTGCGGTTGCGGTCTGTGTTGTCTAACAAAATTTCGGGGATTTTGCCAACGACATTCAACTTGAGCTCTGTTTTTTGTTCGGGACTCAACTTGCCGTTTTCCACCTTTTCCAACTCGTCTAAAACCGCACTTAATTGCTGGCCCAAAAACACGGAAATAATGGCGGGAGGCGCTTCGTTGGCACCCAGACGGTGGTCGTTGCTGGCTGACGCGATGGAAGCACGCAATAAATCTGCATGGCGATCCACGGCGACGATGGCATTCACAAAGAAGGTCAAAAACTGCAAATTGCGCTTGGGCGTTTTGCCCGGCGACAACAAGTTTGTTCCGGTGTTGGTTGCTAAAGACCAGTTGTTGTGCTTGCCGGAGCCGTTGATGCCCGCAAAAGGCTTTTCGTGAAGCAACACCCGGAAATTGTGGCGGCGTGCAACTTTCTCCAACAAATCCATGAACAAGGAATTGTGGTCTACGGCAACGTTGGCCTCCTCAAAAATTGGAGCAAACTCAAACTGAGCGGGCGCTACCTCGTTGTGGCGGGTTTTAACTGGTATCCCGAGCAGGTGCGACTCAAATTCCACCTCACGCATGAACTGCATGACGCGTTCCGGGATGGATCCAAAGTAATGATCTTCCAGCTGCTGACCTTTGGCTGGGCTGTGACCCACCAAGGTGCGGCCGGTCATCAATAAATCCGGACGCGCGTTGAAATAGGCGGAATCAACTAAGAAATACTCCTGCTCCCAACCCAGCGTTGCGTGTACTTTGGTTACGTTTCGGTCAAAGTACTGACAAACTTGCGTAGCTGCTTGATCGACGGCCTGCAAGGCACGCAACAAGGGGGTCTTGTAGTCCAGTGCCTCACCGGTATACGATACGAATACCGTGGGGATGCACAGGGTGTCGTTCATGATGAACGCCGGAGAGGTCGGATCCCAGGCCGTGTAGCCGCGGGCTTCAAAGGTGTTGCGAATTCCTCCGTTGGGGAAGGAAGAGGCGTCGGGCTCTTGCTGCACCAACATGGCACCGTTGAACTTCTCAATGGCACGACCGTCCTCGGTAGGCTCAAAGAAAGCGTCGTGCTTTTCTGCCGTGGCACCGGTCAAGGGCTGAAACCAATGCGTGTAGTGCATGGCATCCTTACTCATGGCCCAAGCCTTCATGGCCGAAGCAATTTGGTCCGCCATGGATCGATCAATCTTGGTACCGTGC
>CAYXHJ010000094.1:3765-6972 GCA_964464855.1 uncultured Owenweeksia sp.
GGCTTTGTCGTTGAATACGTTGGAACCGTAGTATTCCGATGACTTTTTGAAAGGTGCTTTGAATTCGACCGGCTTGCGGTGCAGGGTTTCAGCCAAACCCATGAAACGAACAGTTGCCATAATTGATTTCTTTCGTGCAAAATTAGCAGAAAGGACACAAACAAGGCCAAAAAATTGATTTTTTTATCAACACCCCCCCTCTTAATCAAGGGGTGTTGTAGAAATTATTCTCTTTTTACCGCATCCACCACCTCATTCAGGGTAGTCTTTGCATCTTGAACGGTAGTTTTGATTTCCGAAAGCGCAGAGTCCTTCTCTGCGGCATCGGCAATTTCCCGTTTGATTTCGTTGGATGCATTGCGAACGGTCTTGATTGCCTTGGCCAAACCACGGGCAACCTCCGGAATGCGCTTAGGCCCCAATACAAATAAGGCTACTAGAAGCACTACCGTAAGTTCGCCACCGCTGATGAATAAGAACTGCATGGGACAAAAATACGACAGGGCCGCCCGATGGGCGGCCCTGTCTCAAATAAACCTACTTCTTTAATTAGGCTTCTACTTCGTCCCCCAATTTCTTAGCCGTGTCTGCTAAGATTGGTGTTGCGATAAACAACGAGGAATAGGTTCCAACCACGATACCTACCAAAATTGCGAAGACAAAACCGCGGATGACGTCGCCACCAAACAAGAATATCACAATCAAAACGACCAAAGTAGTCATCGACGTATTGAAGGTGCGTCCCAACGTTTGATTCAAAGCATTGTTTAACAATTCAACCTTCGTCAGTTTTGCGTGGTTCTTCATGCCGAAGAATTCACGAATACGATCGTATACAACTACCGTATCGTTGATGGAGTATCCGATCACCGTTAAAATTGCCGCAATAAAGGCTTGGTCAACCTCCAAGGAGAAAGGAAGAATTCCATTGAAAACCGAAAATACGCCCATAACGATGATCGCGTCGTGCGCCAAAGCTATCACGGCACCAAAAGAATATTGCCATTTATTGAAGCGAACCAAAAGATAAATAAAAATACCGAGCAGAGAGAACAATACCGCCCAGACCGCCGTCTTTTGAATGTCATCAGCCACAGTAGGACCAACCTGACGCGAGGCTACCAAACCAAGAGGATTTTCCTCGATGGACAAAAATTCCTTTTCGGACAAAGATTTCGCATAAAAGCCTTTCAGTCCATTGTACAAATGCGTGCGAAGTTGATCTTCTACATCAGCACCCGATTCGTCAATGCGGAAGTTCGTCGTAACAACCACCTGTTCCGGTGTCCCAAGAGTCTTTACCACCGGCGCCGTTGCATTCGGATCTACTTTTCGGAATTCCGCCATTAGGGATGCTCCCAAATCCTCAACTTGAACCGGTTGGTCAAAGCGAACTTGATACGTGCGTCCTCCTGAGAAGTCTACACCCAATTGCATGCCGCGGGTAGCCAATGAAACCAAACTGCCCACAACCAGCACCAAGGATATCGCGTATGCGATCTTTCGGTTCTGCATGAAACCGATTTTGGTATTTGCAAAGAACTCTTTTGAAAAACTGTTAGAAAAAGTAACGACAGTCTTTTTGCCCAAACGCCACTCCAAATACAGACGCGAAATAAAGATTGCCGTAAATAAAGAGGACAAAATACCGATGATCAACGTAGTGGCAAATCCGCGAATCGGACCTGTTCCAAACAAGTACAAAATGATCGCCGTCAATAAAGTGGTCAAGTTGGAGTCCAAAATAGCTCCGTACGAATGCTTGTAACCATCATTAACCGCCGTTTCAACTGGCTTGCCGCCCGCCAATTCTTCACGAATACGTTCGTAGATAAGTACGTTCGCATCCACCGCCATACCGATGGTCAAAACAATGCCCGCCATGCCTGGAAGGGTTAAAACGGCACCAATGGCATCGAGAATACCAAAAATGAAGAACATATTTGCCACCAAAGACAAGTTGGCCGCCCAACCTGCGCCAGCATAATAGAAAACCATGTACAGGAAAACTACCCCCATGGCATAAACAAACGACCACAAGCTGGCAGAAATCGCTTCCTTACCCAAGCTCGGTCCAACCACGTCGGATTGAATAATACGGGCCGGAACCGGTAATTTACCCGCACGAAGTACATTCGCCAAATCCGTCGCTTCTTCAAGCGAAAATCCGCCTTCGATTTGCGTACGCCCGCCAGCAATTTCACCATTAACTCGGGGGTAACTGTAAATCAAACCGTCCAACACCACGGCAACGTGGCCTTTCGGATTTTTTGCACCTTCTTCTCCGGTCAAACGTTTCCAAATCTGTGCACCCTGACCGTTCATGGTCATGCTGACCACTGGATTGTTTCCGTTGTCGAACTCTTGACGCGCATCCACAATGACATCACCGTCCAGTTCAGGCTGCATATCGCGCGTTCCGCGCAAGGCGATCAACATGGTCACGTCGGCCTCTTTTTCCGGGCGCGTCCATGCAAAGCGAACGTTTCGCTTGTCTCCAGGAATCATTGAACGAACCGCGTCATTGCGTAAATAATCATTGATTTTAGCGGTATCCTTAGTTGCTGCGTAGCCAATAACTGGGCCTTCACCAATGGCACCCGTTTGTGGGTTCACGTTCAACGCCATGATCTTCAACAAGGGGCCAAAATCTTTATTGGCCGTATCGGATGCAGACGGCTTTGTTTTCGCCGCAGTATCGCCAACAGGTGCTGCTCCTCCTTCTTCTGCATCCGGAATGGATGCAACATCCAATGCACTGGTCTCCGCTGCCTTCGTTGCAACAGTGGTTGATTCTTTCACGGTCGCCTTCAACTTATCGTTGGCGTCCACCATAAATTGCATCCATTCGCCACCCTGATACGTACGCCAAAATTCCAATCGAGCAGTTCCTTGCAGCAAGCGCTGTACGCGTGCTGGCTCTTTTACACCAGGGAGTTCTACCAAAATACGGCCGGAATTTTCCAACTTCTGAATGTTGGGCTGTACCACACCAAATTGGTCAATGCGGGCTTTTAAAACCGTGTAAACATTTTCGATGGATGCATTAACGTCGCCCCGAACGGTGGTCTTTACGTCGTCGTCGGACGCATCAACACCAACTCGGTCCGCCATTTCTTTGGTCCCAAACAAGCCAACATCACTCAACTTCCGATCGCCACGTACGGCGTCCAATTCTTGAAAGAAAACGTCCAGGTAGGCTCCTTG
>CAYXHJ010000095.1:0-3217 GCA_964464855.1 uncultured Owenweeksia sp.
CCGCCTTGCGTTTCTTTACCAACGTGGCCTACCAAGTGGCACGCGGCAAATCCAATTCCGCACGCGAGAGCGCACTCCAAATCGAACAAAACGGTGAAGTGGCACTCAGCCGCGAGCAATTCCTGGCCTGGGACCGCCCCTGGAACGTCAACCTGGGCACGGTCTGGGCACCGAAAAAAGGACCTTGGCGCGGCATGGAGTTGTTTGCGCAGTCCTCGTACACCAGCGGATACCGCTACACCCCGCAACTTTTAGTGGGCGTAAACGACCTGGGCCGGCCGCAATTCCAGGTGTTGAACGACCAATTGCTGTCCAAAATTGGTGCCCCGTGGTGGAACACGGATTTGAAGTGGTCCTACACCTTGCGCGCCAGTAAAAAGCGCGACGTTGGCGCCACCTTTACGGTAGACGCGCGGAACGTCTTGAACAACCGGAATTCGCAGGTAGTCAACCCCATCACGGGACGTGCTTACGAATACGGTGACGACGTCCCCAACACCTGGCGCGATCCGCGTCCGGAATACAACGGACCGCAGGAATCCGGTCTGGACCCGCGCGACCCCTCGCGTTATTCCGCACCGCGCCAAATCCTGTTTGGAGTAACCTTTAGACTGTAACGGCATGGCACACAGCACCTCAAAAGCCGCAGCTCTGACGGTCCTCGCGATCCTGGCAAGCGCCGCATCTGCATCGGCCCAACTCCTTCCCTCCTACGGAGGCGAGCGCGCTGGAGCCTCGGCCCTCTCCTTTTTGAAAAACGACCTGCACGTGGGCAGCGTCGGCATGGCCGGGGCGCACGCTGCGCAGGTGGGGAATCCGTATTCCTGGAACGGAAATCCCGCGGGAGCCTCGGACGTGAACGAACGCAGCCTGGCCCTCAGCAACGGTTTTGTGGGCGGTGGCGTACAGCACAGCCTGGTGGCCCTCACCCTGCCCACTAAAGACAAAACCACCAGCATTGGCTTGATTGGCAACGTATTGCAAACCGGAGCATTCGAAGAACGCACCGAATTTCAGCCGGAAGGTACCGGAAGACTGCTGTACGGTACCCATGCCAGTTTGGGCATTGGCCTTGCGCGCCGATTGAGCGAGCAGTTCAGCATGGGCTTGGTGCTCAAAGGCATCCACGAAGTGGTCGGCGACTACCGCAACACCACCGCGGGTGTGGATTTGGGCTTCCGGTACCGTACGGACGTGCGCGGTCGCCAGTGTGCGGTGGCGATGCGCAACTTTGGAGGATCTTCGGCGCTTCAGGGGGACTTTTTGGCCAGCTTGTTCAACCGCACGCCGGTTACCACGCTCAACAAGAACACCCTGCCCACGGAATTTTGCATGGGCATCAACGGCATTGCGTGGAAAAAAGCCAATCAAGTACTGCGCGTGGGCGTACAGCTGAACCACCCCAACGACAACGCAGAAAACTACCGCGTCGGCCTGGAATACACCGCCAACGACCGGTTGGTAGTGCGCAGCGGTGTGGCCCTTCAGGTGGCCGGCCGCACCTGGCCGGCCCTGGGCCTGAGCGCCAAAGCGCGCCTGGGCCGCCAAGCTATTTGGCTGGACTACGCCGCCACCCCCACCGCATTCACCGGCATGGCTTCTGTAGTAGGTCTTCGCGTTCCTTTAACCCTTAAACCGTAACCATGCGCCGCACCTCCCTTTTGACCCTTGGAGCATCGGCCCTGTTGCTCTTTACCGGTTGCGAAGGCTACTTCGGCACCCGCACGAATTTGGATTTCATCGACATCCCGGACTACACCATCCGCGAAATTGCCTACGTTCCCATCCAGCCGGAATGGAACGGTTTCGTGCGCCCGGTGGACGTTTGCGTGGGGTTTGACGAATTGCTGTACGTGGTGGACGAGGCCACGGAAGAAATCATTTGCTTGGACGAAGCCGGTCGCGAATTGGGCCGACTGACCGTTCCCGGCGTGCACGCCGTTCGTCAAGACCGTCGGTTTGACCTTCTGGCCTTGGGCACGCACGACACCGCCATCAACGGCATCACGTACGACCTCGCTTGCCTTTACCGCATCCGCATGATCCAAGGTTCCAACTACGGATTGGAATACGGACAAATCGTACACAAAACCGTTCATCCCTTTTATTTTAAAAACACCTTCTCCTTGGGAGACGCCCAAGTGCGCTTTGAGTCCATTGGGGTCTTGGGCAGCAACCAGCCGGCCAAAAACAACCGCTACTACGTAACCCGTACGGGGCCCAGCGCCAACAACGCCAACCAAGGTCCGGACGACGCCGTTCTCCAATTTTCCGCGAACGACGAATGGCTTACCTCCGTTTCCGTGAACACCTCAAGCGGATTGTTCAACAACTACTTCAAAAAGCCGTTCGGACTGGTCACCTATTGCCAGCCGCCGCAAATCACCGCCAACGCCGCCGACGATTTCCTCGTTACCTCCCTCTCATCGTCGCAAGCCATTCAAATCCAAGGGGTTTCCTTTGAGGAATCGGAGTTTGGCGCGGAATTCCGCCCACTCACCTTCCAGCCAGATCCTTCCTTGGCCAACAATTACTTGCAAAAACCACAGCGCTTTGGTCAACCCGTGGGGCTCTGTATGGCGGGGGACAACACCCGGTACATTTGGGTGGTTGATGCAGAGAAAGACAGCATTTACCAGTTTACCTCCAACGGTTTGGAAGGGGTTCCGCCGCCGCCAGCCAGCGGCGAGCGCCGGTATGCCGTAACTTCCTTCGGGGGCACCGGATCCGGAGTCGGCCAATTCAACGAGCCCCGTGCGGCTGCGTATTACAAGAAAATCCTCTACATCGCGGATGCCGGCAACGGCCGCATCGTGCGGTACAAACTCACGTTGGATTTTGATTAACCCGTCGCGTCACACCGGACCCACCGTCCAACGCGCAAATCGCGTTAACACCCGTTTAACCTCGCAACCCGTACCTTTGTCCTTATGAAAAACCGTATTTTCTCCCGACTGGTCGCCGCCGTCGCATTTTTGGGTGGCACCTTTGGCGCACAAGCTGCCGTTCACAACGTCTCTGTGAACAGTAACTTCTTTCAGCCCAGCACCTTAACCATTCAGGTTGGCGATCAAGTCATCTGGACCCAAGTCAGCGGCGCGCACAATGTAAACGGAACGCAAGGAACATTTCCCAGCAACCCAGCCAGCTTTGGAAGCGGTGCGGTAGCTGGTGGTAACTGGACCTACAGCTTCACGTTCACGGTACCGGGAACCTA
>CAYXHJ010000095.1:3227-6609 GCA_964464855.1 uncultured Owenweeksia sp.
GCACGCGGGCATGACCGGCACCATCACGGTGCAACCGGCTGCAGCACAGCCCTGTACGGAACCCTTCATCTCCGAATACGTAGAAGGTTCCAGCAACACCAAAGCCTTGGAGATCTTCAACCCACGTTCCACGCCGTTGAACATGGCCGGCTATTCGCTGAAGGCGTACAACAATGGAGGCCTCACTGTTTCCAACAGCTTCACCTTCCCGGCCAGCGTTACCATCCCCGCAGGCGGCGTGTACACCATCGCCAACAGCCAAGCAGCGGCCGCCTTTTTGGCCGTAGCAGACACCACCAGCACCATCACCTTCTTCAACGGAGACGACGCCATTGTGTTGTTTAAAAACACAGACACCTTAGACATCGTTGGAATCGTGGGCGTTGACCCCGGTATCAACTGGACCGTCGGCACCGGCGCTACTTCGGAATTCACCTTGGTGCGGAAAGCCACCGTGAACAAGGGGCAATTGGATTGGGCCCTTGGCGTCAGCGAATGGGACGTTTACCCACAAAACACTTCCACCTATATTGGCGCACATACCAGCAGCGCCTGCAACACTACGCCTCCTCCTACCGGACCCACCCGAGTAGCCTTATCTACCTTGCGCCCCACCGACGCCAGCGGCGTGGCCTTAGCGGACGGCGATACCGTTTACGTCACCGGAACCGTGCACAGTTTTGACTTCGACGGCAACACCGGATATTCGTTCTTCATCGAAGACGGCACCGCCGGCATGAACATCTTCCGCACCGCGGATCTGACCAACTACACCACCCCCACCGTGGGTGACTCCCTCAAAGTTTACGGCATTGTAGACCAATTCAACGGCCTCACGGAAATCATTCCGGACTCCATCCGCGTCATCCAAACGGCCCGCAACTTCGGCAGCCCCATCCGCATCACGGCGTTGACTGAGGCGTTTGAAAGCCGCTACATCTACATGGACTCTTTGACCCTGCCCGCCACCTCCACGTGGCCCGCAGCCGGCTCCAGCGCCAACGTCAACCTGCTGCGCGGCACGCAAACCGTGGTTCTGCGCATCGATAACGACACAGACATCGACGGATCAACCGCACCCACCGGTATGTTTGCCGTGTACGGAACCGTCACCCAGTTCGACAACGCAACTCCGTTTGACGCCGGCTACCAACTGCTCCCCAGCAAGCGAGCAGACATCGTTCCCATGGGCGCCTTGGGCGTACTCACGCCATTGAACGTGGCTGCTGAGGTGAACCCCACCACCGGTGTGGCCCTACGCGACGGCCAGATTCACGTGGTGCGCGGCGTGGTAACCACCCCGGACTTCGACGGCAATACCGGTTACTCCTTCTACATCCAAGACGCTACCGGCGGCATCAACGTATTCCGCACCGCAGACAAGCCCAACTACACCCTCCCCACCCCCGGTGATCAGTTGGAAATCCGTGGAACCATCGACCAATTCAACGGTTTGACCGAAATCATCCCCGACTCCATCATCCTGTTGGCCACGGGTCAGGCCCTTCCCACGCCAACCGTGGTAACCACTTTAGGCGAAAACACCGAATCGATCTTGATCCGTTTGAACAACATGACCCTTGTGAATCCGGCTCAGTGGACCAACACCGGCAGCGGCTTCAACGTGGACATCACCAACGGTGTGCAGACCTTCCTGATGCGGGTTGACGCAGACGTTAACGTCTACGGCAGCACGGCGCCAACGGGTTTGTTCGACGTCATCGGCGTAGGCAGCCAGTTTGACAACACCAGCCCCTTCACCGGCGGTTACCAATTGTTCCCGCGCTCAACGGCAGACATCATCCCCGTCATCACCACCGTACCGACTGTTCGTTTTGTAACGGGCGCCAGCCAAAAAGTTGAAGGCAACTCCACCAACACCGTGAAGTTGTACATCAACCCCACCAGCCCCAACGCCAGCAGCGTGATGATTCATGCCATGGCTCCGGCCACCAACGCCCGCACCTACGGCACGGACTACACCACCACGCCCGCAGCGTCCGCCGGCATGTTTACCTTGAGCGTTCCCGCCAACGAAGACACCGTGCAATTCTCCGTGAACATTCTGGACGACCAGATCACGGAAGCCAACGAAACGGTGGACCTTACGATCATGAGCGCCACGGGATTGACCGTTGGCAGCATCACCACGCATGTATTTACGGTCATCGACAACGACGTCTTCATCCCCACCCGCACCATCCCGCAAGTTCGCGGCATGAACACCGCCGGTGTTTTGGATTCGCTGAATAAGTCGTGCAAACTGGTGGGTACCGTTCTGGGCGTCAATACGCAAACGGCCACCAGCGGCAACGTAGCCTTCACCATCCACGACGGCAGCGTGGGCTTTGGCGTCTTCAGCGCCGCCGCTTCCAACCACGGCTACACCGTTAACGAAGGCGACGTGGTTCGCGTCATCGGTAAAGTGGACCAATACAACGGTTTGGGCCAACTGCGCGCAGACTCCATCAAAATCATCAGCACCAACGCCACCCTGCCCGCGCCCAAAATCATCACCGCCATTGGCGAAGTAACGGAGTCGGACCTGGTGCGTATGAACAACGTATCGTTGGTTAACCCTACCCAATGGACCAATGCCGGCAGCGGTTTCAACGTGGACATCACGGACGGCACCAACACCATTCAGTTGCGCATCGATGCGGACGTCAACCTCTTCAACCAACCCGCTCCGGTGGGCACCTTTGACGTCATCGGCATTGGCGGTCAGTTTGACAACAGCTCTCCGTTCACCGCGGGCTACCAGCTCCTGCCGCGTTACATTCAAGACATCGTGGTGGCCGTACCCCCTACCTACGACCTTGCCGTAACCGAAATAATGTCCAACTCCAATGACGCGGATGCCGCCATCAGCCCGGACTGGTTTGAAATCACCAACTACGGAAGCACCGCCATCAACCTCGGCGGTTTCTCGTGGGACGACAACACCAATGTGGCCGGTACTTCGGTATTCCCAAGCGTTACGGTTGCTCCGGGTGAAGCCGTTGTGGTGTGGGCCGGAACCGCTGCCAACGAAGCGGCCTTCCGCACCCGTTGGATCATGCATCCCTCCACCCAGATCATCTTGGCCAGCCAACTCACCGGTGCGTTCCAAAATCTGAGTTCCAGCGCGGACGCGGTAGTACTGTACGACACCAGTGCCACTGCCGTGGAGATCTGCAACGCCATCTACAACTCCACCCAACCCGGTAAATCGGTAGAATTTGACACCGCTAACGCGGTACTGTTGGGCAACGCCACCGTGGGTGTGCGCGGCGCTTGGGCCTCGTTGGGCAACGACGTGGGCAGCCCCGGCAACCGCAACACCATCGGCTTGACCGAAAACGGTATGGCTGGTGTGCGCATCTACCCCAATCCGGCGTCG
>CAYXHJ010000095.1:6619-6933 GCA_964464855.1 uncultured Owenweeksia sp.
GACCGCACAGAAGTTCTCCTTCCCATGGCCGGCACCAAATCGCTGCGCTTGAACAACGCCCTGGGTCAGGAAGTATTGGCTGCCGCTACGGACGCCAACCGCGTCGCTCTGGACTTGGGCCACTTACCTACCGGCATTTACCTGCTGGAGGTGCGTTCCGATTTGGGCCGCAACACCCTGCGTGTGGTGAAGCGTTAAACGCTCCGCACCAACCGGACCCACTAAAAAGGCCCGCCTCGCTTCGCGAGGCGGGCCTTTTGTTTGGTACCCAAATTTCGTAAACCTCAAAACAAAGCGCCTCGTCACACGACTGC
>CAYXHJ010000096.1:0-6912 GCA_964464855.1 uncultured Owenweeksia sp.
GCAGATAATCAAGTACGAGAGCAGTCGCTTTCCGTATTGTTGGATAGTTTTCGTGCACATTTGTCCGCTGATTGGGACAAAATTGAGCCTTGGGCTGAGAACTTGGTCAATCGCTACGAGGGGCCGTTTGAATATAAATCGGGTGAATTGCTCTGGGATATGGACGATACCCGTGCCGACCATTTCTATATTTTGGACGGCTTGGTTGCCGAAGTTTGGCGATCCTCGGTTGATGAATCCTTCATCTATGCTTTTGTAGGAGGGGGAGAATATTGCGTCAATGAATTTCAATATTTGCATGGTGAGCCATCACGCAGTCGATTTGAGGTAATTCAGCCAACACGCGTTTTGGTGCTTCGTCAAGAAATAGAAATTGAAGTTCGGCAGTCGGCGAGCCCGTGGGAACAACTCAGTTTTGAAGTGGGAAGGAACATATTGAAAAAGCGACGTGAGCGATTGAGGTTGTTGAGCGGAGATCGAGAAAAACACTTGCTCCACGTTTTTAACAAGTATCCGGGAGCAAAGGAATGGGCAACAAAAGAACAATTGGCCTCCTATTTAGGGGTTTCTCGCGCTACCATCTATCGAATACTGGATCGACTGGGTTTAATTGTGTCAAAAGATACACTTGCGTAATGATCAATCTCGGTAGCTTCACCACAGCTTTTGTAGCTACCAAACCAATAACCACTAAGGGCCAGCATGCGCTGGCCTTTTTTATTTTCAGTTGAAGCTAAGTCTATTCGTTGAATCTTGATTCTACCATGGTCTTTATTTTTTGAACGAATTCATCCGGAGAACCGTCGTTCGTCACGTGGAAGTCTCCTTCGCGAAGTTGTTCGATTTTAAGATCATCATTCCATTGAAACGACATCCTACGGTACAATTCCTCTGCGTTTCGGTCGGGTTGACGCGCGGCAATTCTTTGTTTTCTGATGGGCTCCGAGGAAGTAATCAACAGAATTTTAGAGCAGTGATTCGCGGCACCTACTTCAAAAAGTAGGGCAGATTCACGAGCAACCCAATGAGCGCGACATTGAGGTTCTTCGTTAAGCCAATCCAAAAAGTCCTGTTGTACTGCTGGATGAATGATACTATTCAATTTATTCCACGCTTCTCGGTTGGCAAACCCTCGTGTGCCAAGTACTAATGGATTGGGTTGGCCCTTCGAATCAGTGGCATCTGGGCCAAATTCTTCTTTTAGTTTCGATTGTAAATCAAGCGATTGAGTAACCAAGAACTTCGCACGTTCGTCTGCGGGATAAATGGGCCATCCAAGTTCCGAGAGCACCTTTAATGCCAGGGATTTTCCGGAGCCCATGCCCCCGGTAATGCATAGAACATTCGGTTTCATTACGGAAAGTTAAGGAGGAAGTTATCAACAAATCCCCCCCAGGCCACGAAGACTGCCTCAAGTTTGCTGTTTCAATGAACCGGGTCAGTTCATTAAATGGCGCAAGCTGTTTTGGTAGGCCCAACGAACATCGGTTCGTTTGGCTTCCACCAACTCGAAAAACGTAAAGACGCAAATCCAGGAGGTCCAAGCGTCTAAATAATCGTCAAAACAATCGGAGGATGCAGCTCGCTCAAAACGCATGTGTAGGTTTTTCAACCATATAAATCCGTCGCGCCAATCGGTTTCCGACCAATCGGGTTGCTGAGCCAGAACAATGAGCCGTCCCAGAGCCCAAAGATCTTTGGGTTGGTGATGTTTTTGACTGAGCACCCATAAGTCAGATGCCAAAATATGAATTTTTGCCAGCGCACGGCGAACCATTTGCTCTTCTTCAAAGAAGGTCGGGTCACGCCATTCGATGCGTTCGGTATCCAGGGTGCGGTACGGCATAGGAGATAAACAAAGAGAGTGAAAAAAAAGTTCATGTACACCAAGAAAAACGAAAGCGGGGGGAATGTAGAGCAGGCAACACGCCATTTTATCAAGTGTATATCAGACATTTGAAATAAATAATGAACATTTAACTACCTCGTAAACAAAATATTATTTCATACGTTTATACAACACATTAACCCCTTAAACTCATCTTTATGATGTTCCTTAACGCAGCTGCCCACTTCGATCCACAGGATTATGTTGGGTTTACTTTCTTCACGGGATACATGGCTATGATGGCGGCCACGGTATTCTTCTTGTTCGAACGCGGTCGGGTTGCCGACCAGTGGAAATCCTCCTTGTTGGTATCCGGTTTGATCACCGGTATCGCAGCCGTGCACTACTACTACATGCGCGACTACTGGATGGAAGCTGGTGAATCCCCCGTGGTTTTGCGCTACATCGACTGGACGTTGACCGTGCCGTTGATGTGCGTAGAATTTTACCTCATCACCAAGAAAGCCGGTGGAACCATGGGCTTGTTGTGGAAGTTGATCGCCGCTTCTGTAGCGATGTTGGTGTTGGGTTACGTAGGCGAAGCGGTATACGCCGGTGAGCAGTTTGCTACACAGCAGTGGGTGTACGGCGCATTGTCCGGATTGGCGTACTTCTACATCTTGTGGTTGGTATGGAAAGGCGACGTAGCTCAATTGGCCGCAAACGCAGGTCCAAGTGTAGCCACCGCGGTTCGTCACTTGCGCAACTTCGTGTTGGTAGGTTGGGCGATCTATCCCATTGGTTACATCATGGGAACCTACGGTGGTTTATTCGGTATGGACATGGGGCACGACGCAAGTTCTTTGAACTTGTTCTACAACATCGCCGACGCCATCAACAAAATTGGTTTTGGTTTGGTGATCTACTCTTTGGCCATCCAAGACAACAAGTAATTTCATTAGAATCCTTTGTGGTTCGTTGGGGCCGTCTCTTTGGAGGCGGCCCTTTTTATTTTAAATACTTCGACTTTGATGCTGTTCAACCCAACATTTGGGTTGTTCATAGCCAGTTTAGGCCCGTTCATCGAATTTATCTGAGGTGCATAATGATGGTACCCAATTTTGCAATTGGATATCGGCCGACGTCCTCACTTGTTACAAATTTTTAAATTAATGAACCATGTCTAAATTGAACTGGAGCGGTTTAGCCGTTCTCCTTCCCTTGGCTGCTTTCAGCCAAAACATCACCAACATTGCGGCCAACGTAGCTATAGACGAAGTGGCCATGATGCGGATAGTGGATCAAGCGGGCAACCCCATTACCTCCCTGTCGTTTCCTATAGTTGCACCAACGGTAGCTGGAGATGTACCCTTGTTGACTGGATTTTACGATGCGTATATCCAATTCACGAGCATCGCTTCTACTGCTCCGGATAACTTTCGCAGTATTTCCGTTGAGGTACAGCCAACATTGCCCCCAGGTCTGTTTCTGAAATTCTTGGCCACGGCACCCAGTAATGGAAACATGGGTAATTTTTACCACACAACGGTAAGCGCATCCAATACCACAGGACTCATTGCCGACGCCATTGAAAGCGGCTTCACCGGCGCAGGCCCGAACGCGGGAGTTAAAGTGATGCACTTGTTGGATTTTGATCCGGAGTTGGTGCGTACTCAGCAGTCGGGTACGTATTTGATGCGGTATACTTTGTCCAATTACTGAGCACATGACAGCTGGGATTTGGTCCCGAGCCGCCTGCGGGCGGCTCGGGTTCCTGGCCGCGGCGCTCGCCGCGTCCTTGGGAACGTGTTGGGCTCAGTTGGAGGTAGTTAACGGTTTGGCGCACAGATACAAGGCCAATGAGCCAATATCCGGACGAATTGAAGTTTGGAACCGCGGTACCCAACAAGAGACTGCTCTGTTGACGGTGCGACCCTTGGTTCCGCGACAAGCGCCCCCCGTTGATTCGGCCATGGTTGCTGCAATTCGAATAAAGCACTCGGTTTCCATATTACCCGGTGAGAAAGTGGTGATACCCTTTGAAGCAGACTCTTTGGATCGAACAAAGACAACCGCATGCATGATTTACGTAGAACCAGCCTGGGCCCTTGCTTACCAATGGGACGTTCCCGTGGATTCCATTGGAATGCTTGCTGTGGTTCGTTACGGAGTTGCCGTGCTGGCAGCAGGTGGGGGCGTTCCCGATTCTGCGGTTACCGTTCATCCTGTTCGGGACAGTTCGGGGTTGTGGTTGGAATTTCACAATCGATCAAAGTCCTTGTGGATTCCCAAAGCAATTTGGTCCGAACGTTGAAAGGGCAATCAAAAGAATGAATGGGTTCTTTTGCCGGGCGAGTACCGCCGAATACGGTGGAATCAGGCTTCGCAAGGTTCAGGTCGATTGATTGTGATGGACGACGACCGGAGGCGCTGGCAATGGAACCTGTGATTCCCTTGATTTGGTCGCTCGCGTTGAGTGGACAATTCCAATTTAATCCTCAGGGTTTATGGATCGTTCCAGGAGGATCGCTTCGCATCGAACGGTCCGGACAATCCATCCAATGGTCCCAAATGGGTGAGCGGTCCTCATTGGCTTGGAATGGGAAACACCACGGGCTTTTGACGGGTAGAACGTCGTTTGGATATTGGACCAATGGACAAATCCAGTTTGGTGGATGGCGATCTGCCTTTTGGGTTGATTGGAAAACGAGATTGTGGTCATTGGAGGGACAGTGGATGCGGAACCAATGGACGCATCGTTTGGCGTATCACCCCCGATCCGGCATGCGTTGGAATGGTACTTCGGAGCGATACAAATTTGATGTCGGTCGCAGATGGAGTTTAGAAATGTTGCCGTTGGGTGTGCTCCCCCGGGTGCGAATAGCGGGCGGATGGAATGTTCAAACACCCATCCAAACGGATGTCCAATGGCGCAAAGTACACCTGCAATACCGTTCACAATGGGGCAGTTTGGGACAATTTCGAACCGCGTGGCAACCCACTTCAAGTTTTCATGCCTCTGCTGTGCTTTCTGAGGGTAAGTGGCGCCTTCAGAGCAATCACAGATACCAATTGCGCAATAAAGGCGGCCGTTTAGGACCTTATTTTGAAACCACGGTATACGGTCAAAACGGCAGTGGGGGATTGGGGATTGGAATGGGGAAGGGCACCCATCGCTTCCATGCATCCACGGCATTTATGGAATGGCAAGGCCCACAATTGGAGCTTGGAATTCAAACACACGGAAACTTTGGAAAATTAGGTCGTTACCAAGTGCAGGGAATTGCCCAGCGGAATGGGACTTGGACTTTGCAGGTGCGTATTACGCAAGGATTTCAATGGAACACGGGCGCACAGCGACCAAAAATTGAATTCGGTAAAATTCAACTGGGTTGCGAATCGGGTGGGGTAGATGGGCATGCATTGGTTCTATTGACCCACCGGGAAACGGGTCAAGTGGTACGCGTGCTCATTGTCTCGGGCGAGAGAACCCTGGAACGACTCCCGGTCGGTCGGTACGCCGTTCGTGTGGTGGGGCCGGAACATTGGGAGTTTACAACCGATCGGCCGTACGTTGAAGTAGCCTCGGATCGCTCGATTGAAAATTTAACGATTTACGCTAATCCTTTAATTTTCAAAAACATGAATTAAGCTAACGTAAAATATTCTCCAAGTAGAATCCGGCATAATAGGCCAACAAAGCCGCAGCGGCACCTAGAAATAGCGTCTCACCAGCGCTTCGAAGGAGTGGGGTATTGTTGATTCGGCTTTTCATCCAACCAATAGATAAAAAAGCCAATCCTGTAAGACTGCACGAAGCCACAAACGGATCGAGTGCATTTGGAAGCCATTGAGGAAATACATACGCAATGAGCGGAACGGCACCAATACTGTTGAAGGCGATGAACGTCACGAGGCCGACGGACCAAGGCGATTCTGTGACCGGTTCCAATTCCAACTCGTATTTCATCATTTCGTCTACCCAACGGTCTTTATCCGAGCAGATTACATCCACCGCATGTTCCAACTCTGACCCAGAAAATCCCTTTTTACGGTAAATTTCACGAATCTCCTCGCGTTCGATCTCCGGAAGGTTATCCACTTCCCAGTATTCCTTTTGCTTGTGTTTTTCGTAGGATTCCCGATCGGTTTTTTGGGCCAAGAACGCACCAACCGCCATGGAAAAACCATCGGCCACAAGGTTGGCAATACCCAAGATGATAACGGTTGTGCTGCTTAATCCTGCACCAACGCTACCTGCTACAACCGCAAACGTTGTGACCGCTCCGTCCATCCCACCGTACACAAATTCGCGAACGTGGGATTGAAACCAACCTTTCCAACCGGACAAAGCGGAATGATGTTCTTGCGGATGTGCGCGGTTCATGATGGTAAATTAAGGATGGCTGGATGCCCAAGCTTGAATCCGTGTGGTAAAATTGTCTTGAATATTCAACCAAAATAAGTTGTAATCGCCAATGTGGTAATTTTTCCAACGGTAAAAAAACGAAAAGGGCATGGACAGTTCACGTACTTGCAAAGTGCCGTTCTGTGCGGAGACGGTTAAGGACCCCGGATGTTTTATATTGCCAGATCCAAACAAGATGCCGCGGTGATCAATAAGTTTATTTTCAGTGGATTGAGTGGACCATGTGATGGGGTTGATGGCAAAAATGGAATCGCCATGCGCTGGGGGGTAGTAATTTTTACCGTAGGTGCGCCACGAAACAAAACAACCGGTTTGGTTGGGGGTGGAACACGGCTCACACCGACCTTCAAAGGCATTTTTCCGGATGGGCATGCCAATAAGGTAGGCCAATAACAAACGACTTCGTTGGATTGAATCCGGAAGGATGTATTCTCGTAATAGTCGTTCCGCGTGGTTGGTTCCTTGGCTGTGACTGGCTATGACCAGCGGAACTTCAGGGGGTACGGTGGCTAAAAAGTGTTTGTAGGCGCGAAGGACGTCCGCATAGGCGGTATCAAACGCAGTACGTGCCGCAACCTTCTCCGATGGAATTCGCGTGTAGTAACCGTCGATCCTCATTTGGCGGTAGTACGGCACGTAGACATCAGCGGCTTGC